>CAYXEM010000008.1:0-16235 GCA_964464045.1 uncultured Microbacteriaceae bacterium
GTCACGTGGAGACCGTGGAAGCCAGTGGTGAGGTAGAAGGCCGATCCATATGCATCTGAGCTCAATGAAAGCCCCTCAGATACGAGCATTGCGTACTCATAAACCTGGCCGGCCACAAAGATTGCGCCCATTGCGTAGGTGAGGAAGAACCACTCGATCATTCCCCATTGGGTGGGCTTCCAACCGGTCGCGCGGGCTTGGAGACGTTCTGCTGCGAACACACCGAACTGAGCCGTGACGCTCGAGAGAACCAAGATTGTGGTGTTGACCGCCGAGAACGGGATGTTCAGAAGTTCAGTACCCGACTCCCACAGACCAGGGGAGGTGCTGCGGAGGGTGAAGTAGATCGCGAAGAGGCCCGCGAAGAACATCACCTCGCTACCGAGCCACACAATGGTGCCTACGGCGACGGTGTTCGGGCGGTTAATGGTCGGCGAATAGCTCATCGGCGCGGCAGTAGTCACCCGTCTATTATGCCTGATTGGGGGAGTGGGGGAGTCACACCTAGCCGGCGGTTTGAGCAAACTACGATGGTTCTATGACCCAATTTCCAGGCTTCGCCGATGTGCTCTCCGATTTGCTCTCTGGAAAGAATTTGTCGGTTGCCGCTGCAGCCGATCAGATGCACCACATCATGGCAGGGGAGTTGAGTGACGCTCAGATTGCGGCGTTCCTGGTTGCCTTGCGCAGCAAAGGGGAGACCGTCGATGAAATCGTGGGATTCCGATCTGCAGTGTTGGACAACGCGGTGTCAGTAGACATTCCCGCCATGGTTCTTGACATTGTGGGCACAGGGGGAGACCCCTACGGGGCAGTCGTCAACGTATCCTCGGTGGCGTCGATTGTGGCCGCTGCGGCAGGGGTTCCCGTGGTGAAGCACGGAAACAGGGCCGCGAGCTCGTCCTCTGGCGCCAGTGACTTACTGGCAGAACTAGGCGTCAACCTCGATTTAGAGCCCGAGGGAGTGGCCAGAGTCTTCAGCGAGACCGGGATTGCCTTCATCTTTGCGGCAAAATTCCACCCAGGTTTCCGCCACGCAGCCACGGCCAGAAAAGACATCGGCATTCCCACAATCTTCAACATCCTGGGGCCGCTGTGTAATCCAGTAAGGCCAGAGGCATCGGCTGTAGGGGTTGCAAACCTCGCCAGGGTGCCTCAAATGGCGGGAGTCTTCCAAACTCGGGGTGCAACTGCGCTGTTGTACCGGGGAGATGACGGAATCGACAAGCTCACCACCACTGGTTATAGCCGCGTGTGGGAAGTAACCCGCGGTGAAGTCATCAACCACGTGATTGACGTTCAGGAACTGGGACTTCCAAAAGCAAAGATCGAGGACTTGCTGGGTAAGGATCCTGCCCACAACGCATCTCTGGCCAGAAGCGTGCTGGCGGGGGATGCGGGACCTGTGCGCGACATTGTGGTGTTAAACGCCGCTGCGGGTATTACGTCGTTTCAGTTGGCTGAGGATCACACCCAGCAAGACATCCCGCTGAAGCAGCGTTTGGTGTCAAACATTGAGCGCGCGCAACGTGCCATTGACTCGGGAGCGGCGTCCGCCAAGCTCACCGAGTGGGCAGAGGCTACACAGCGTTAATACTCCCGCTTATCCGGGGCAGTGGATATCCAAGCGGGATTGCATGTCAGAAATCTACGTTCTGACATAATAATGATTATCGGATAAAGCTAGGTTCTGCGTGAAGCCCGATTACCAGCTGGCGCCTGCTTCTAAGGCTTCTTCCGCCGTGGGCATTGCAATTGCCCCACCGCGACGCGAACACACGATGGCAGACACCACGAAGGCTGACTCGACGTATTGACGCCACCCGTCGTGTGTGGTCGGCAATCCGTGTTGGTGAATCTGATGAATGATTGTCGCCATTGAGGCATCACCACCGCCCGTGGTGTCTTTGAGCTCAAAACCCTTGGCGATCGGAATATCGCTTTGATCGGCTCCTGTGTAGAGCGTTGCAGGCTCGCCGCCACGGGTAATCAATACCGCCGTCGCCTGCCCGTCGAGCGCTGCCATGGCGATTTGTTCAGCCGTTTGGTCTGGATAGGCCGCTTCGATATCTTCGATGCTGAATTTGATGAAGTCAGACTGGCGAATCAGGTTACCCAGCCGGCTACGGTAGTCATCCCAGTTGCCCACCATTCGTGGCCTGACATTTGGGTCAAAGGTTTTCACCCCGTTAGTGGCAGAAAACGCCTCACAAATTGTTTCGTAGGTCATGTCCTCGACCACACCGAGAGAACCCGCGTGAACCACGCTTGCCTGGGAGATTTGCTGCCTGGCCGCGATAGCAGGCGGCAGGAAGCCGTAGGAGGCGGGATTGGCGTAGAAGTTGTAGCGAGGCTCGTGGTTCACAAACGACGTCATCGCAATCGTGGTTTGGGCCTCCACGGTCACCGACAAGTCGAGTTGCACGTCCTTAGAGGTGAGAAATTCTTGAAGTTGGTGACCAAACGAGTCCTCAGCGAAGGATCCTGCGAATTGAACGGGCGATCCAAGTTGGGCGACTCCCACCGCAACATTGAACGGACTTCCACCCCAGGCCGCCATGTAGGTGGGTTGGCTCTGGTCTTCAAGCTGAATCATGTCGACGAGGGCTTCGCCGATACTCACCACACTGTGTTCGCTCATCACTGCTCCTTCGTGGCGATAAGCCTACGCAACAACTGAGGCAACACGGCCGGTTCGAAGGGCTCGCTCGTTGACTCAAGCTCATCCGCACTCCACCAGCGCCAGGCTGTGACGTCAATCAGCTCTGACTCAGTCCATCCTGTGCGATCAGGTTCAAACTCCTCATCGACTGGGTAGAAGAAAAACTCCTGATGGGCGCTGGGGTAGATCGCCTCGTCGTAGGGCAGAGGAATATCTTCTTGGTAGACCGACTCCCCCACGTCAGATACCACTAAACCGGTCTCCTCGAGCAGCTCCCGCACGGCTGCCTGCCCGTGGCTTTCTCCCTGGTCTACTCCCCCTCCCGGGGTGACCCAACGGTGCCAATTACTGGAATCGGGTATGCGCGTAAACAGCAGCAAGGCACGACCAGTGGGAGCGACAAGAATGATCCGACTCGTCTTGCGAGCCTCGTCAAACACCGGGTACTAGGCCTGGAAAGAGGCCGTGTCGCCGACCAGGCGAGTGTGGTCTTCTGGAACGTCGTCGATGATTGCCTGGGCGACCTCGGCGGCAAACTCTTCTACGTTGTAGATCTTTCCCGCTACTTCCTTGCGCTCATCGAGAGCACCAGGGTGAATACGGTTAAGGAGCGTTGCCGTCACGGTTCCTTCGATCATGTCTCCTGAGACCACGACGAACTCGACACCCTTAGATTCAAGATCATCTTTCATGGCGCGAAGCGCATCTTCGCCCGCACGCTTAGAAAGTGCAACAGGCCGGTATTCGGGCATGGTGTCGACTTCGCGAATGAAGTGGGCCTGGTGGCTCGTGACAAATACGACTCGTCCACCGTCTGTCATGAGAGGAAGAGCTGCGGTGAGGGCACCCACCTGGGCGTCACGGTTGAGCTTCATGGCGTAGTCCTCAGCCACGTCAGATTCCATACCGCCCGACGCGTTGAGCACAAGCACGTCGAGACCCCCGAATGACTCTCGCACTTGGTTCATCATTGCCATGACCGAGACAGGGTCGGTGAGGTCGGCGCCCACCATGATGGCGTCACCACCTGCGTCGACAATCTGGTCGACAATCTTTTTTGCACGGGCCTCTTTGTTTCGGTAGTTGATGGCCACCCGTGCACCCGCCTGGGCGCAGTACTGGGCAACCTGGGCGCCAATGCCTCGGGATGAACCGGTAACAAGTACGCGTTTACCCAGAAGGGCTGTTTCTGAAAGCGGAGTCGACATGGCTCACACCCTAGCAATCAGGCTGGCGGTAGCCTCGAAGCGCACAACACAGTGTGGCGAAAGGCCAAATCATGTCGACGTTTTTTGAGGGCACCACTCCCCTGGTGGTCGCTCATCGAGGCTTCGCCGACGCAGTGCCAGAGAACACCTTGGAGGCGTTTGAGAAAGCCGTCACGCTGGGCGTGGACATTCTTGAAACCGATGTGCACGGCAGCGCGGATGGCCAGGCGATCATCGCCCACGACCCAGACTTGACTCGGGTGGCTTCACTCCCCCACACCATTTCCGCTCTCAGTCTCAAAGACATCCAAAAAGTCGACCTGGGTGGGGCAAGAATGCCGACCCTTGCTCAAGCGCTCAATGAATTCCCTAACCATCGATTCAGTATCGACATCAAGGACGACTTAGCCATCGAGCCCGCAGTGAAGGCCATCAAGACGGCTCGCGCAGAAGATCGAGTGATGCTCGCGTCGTTCTCCCCCTCCAGGCTGGACGCTGTGCGCAGTCAATTGCCCGGATCCGTTGTTGCCGGTACTGCCCGGCACGTGGGTCCCGCGTGGATATCGCACCTGATCTCGCTGAAGACAGGAGTAAGCCGGGCGTTATTGGGAATTGATGCGTTATTCATTCCGCCCCGGGCGTATGGGCTCCCGCTCCTCACGTCTCGATTTATTGAGATGGTGGACGACGCCGGAGTCAGCCTTGGCGCGTGGACCATTAACGATGAAGCCGAGATGGCGCGCTATTGGTCAAGCGGCGTGCGAGCGATTGTGACTGATCGAAGCGATGTCGCGCTCGCCGTGAGAGCGCGCCTGGCCTCGCCCACGCCGTAAGGGCGACTCCGGCAAGTCCCGCCACGATCAGTGACACCTCAAGGCTTCGGCCCAGCCTGGTGGCGGGAGTGGTGTGAGACGTGGTGACCACGTTCTCCAACATGTAATCGGCAGTGAATGGCTCGAGTCGGTCACGATACTGGCCATCTGGAGTGATGATGGCAGAGACCCCCACGGTCGACACGTTCACCACGGTGCGACCTGTTTCCACTGCTCGAATACGGGCAATGTCTAGTTGCTGAACGCTTTGGTCGGTGACTCCAAAGTCAGCGTTGTTGGTGGGAGCGAAGATGATGTCGGCGCCCTCGCCCATCATTTGCCAAAAAATCTGGTCATCCACGATGTCGTAACAGATCGCAATTCCCGCGCGATGACCGGCCACATCCATCACGGTGTCCCGGGTGCCGAAGCTGTAATCCCTGGGGACCAAATCGAACATGTCTGGCGCCAACGGGTAGAAGAAATCTCTCGCGGGCAGATATTCAGCAAATGGCACCGGGTGAATCTTGTCGTATTGGTCTGCGGCGTAGCCGACGCCGGGATTACTGGGCACCTCCCACTGCAAGACGCTGTTAAAGGTCTTCTCGCCCTCGCGGGTAATTGTTCCCACAACTAGAGGAGCCCCTGTATTCACCACCACGCTGTCGAGAATGGCAGCAGCATCGGGGTGTCGAAGCGGGTCGAGGTCAGACGCATTTTCTGGCCAAATCACCACATCAAGGTCTTCGCCGTATAAGTCCTTCGTGACAGCCCAATGGTCCATCAGGTTTTGGCCTCGTTGATTCGATGCAAACAATGCAGCGTCGGTATTTCCCTGCACTCCCGCAACCCTCAACTCGCCCGAGATAGTGGCGGGGTAACCCGGCCACACGGATACAAACAGACTCAGGGCAACGGCGAGAGTCACCTTGCCAGTGCGGGACATTCGTCGATCACCAAGGGACATGACAACCACGGCAACCGCCCACGCCAACAAGAAGCTCACACCGCTCGTGCCGATCCAGGCAAACCACTCGAGGCCCGGCCCCGACGCTTGCGAGTGGGCAAGTCGACCCCATGCAAAGCCACCCCATGGCCACACCGACGCGATTGCTTCGCGCACGAGCCACACCGATGCCAGAAGGAATGGGGCGATTCCAACATTCCAGGCCAGGCTCCCCCGTCGTGCATCGATAACCCGCCAGGTGAGTGTCAACGCCGAAAAACCCACTGCAAAGAGAACCGTCTGGGCGAGAGTCAGGGCAAGCCACGGCACGATGCCGAGATAGACCGTCAGCCACGTGATGAGGACCCCGTAGTAGGTGAAACCTGCGACTGCACCCACGAAGAGAGATCGAGGCAGGGTGAGTCCGCGTGCTGTGGTGAAAATCAGTCCGAGGCCTATGAGGGTGAGCGGCCACCAGCCCGCATCGGGGAAGCCCAGAGACATCAACCACCCTGCGACCGCCGCGGTCAACAAGGACAGCCAAAGCGGCCGAGGGGTCACAGGTGAGGTGAGCGTCACGCTAGAAGACTAAACAAGGCTGCTGAGAGCAACAATTCCCCGAAACACCATCGCCCTGGCTTCTCGCGCCACAGAACCCGTTGGACCGTGATCGACTTGCTCGATTTGATCAAGTACGTCAATGACTTGCTTACACAGCCGGACGAAATCTCCTACGGCCACATCGTCATCTTCGATGACATCTACTAAGTCCCCGCCGCCTGCCCACAGCCACATCGCCCAGGCCCGGTGCGCTGAGAGTGGGTCCGTGCCGGGGAGCTGGTGGCGTCGCTCCACCCGGTTGAGGGTGTCCCACAGTTCTTCGGTTTCATCGAGTGCGTGGCGGAAGGCCCCAGCGGGAAGTTCAGAGCGTCGAACGGGAACATCATCCATGCGACCCTCGTGGACCAGGCAGGACACCATTGCTGCAAGTTCTGCAGCATTGAGTGATTTCCAGACTTGGCGCCTCAGGGCCTCGGCCACCAGCAAGTCCCGCTCGCCATAAATGCGTCGAAGTCTGGTGCCGTGGACACTTAGTGAATACTCATCATCGTCTGGGCGCAGATAGTCGAGTTCTTCCAGGACCGAGACAACTCGATCGAATACGAGCGAGATAGCGCCGGTGCGTTGGTCGATCTGGCGGCGAATCTTCTCCGTGTCGCGGTGGAGCCGCCACCATCGCTCTGCCCACCTGGCATGGGATTCGCGGTCGGGGCATTCGTGGCAGGGGTGTCGCTTCATGCTGTGGCGCAGCGTCTCGATTTCGCGGTCGCGTCCTTCGCTCCCCCGGTTTCGCTTTTCTAAATCTGAAAGCTCTCGCCGAAGGTTTGCATACTGCCTAAAGTCTCCACGGTCGCACTCAATAGCGCTCTCGTAACCGGCGAGCGACTCTTCATTTCGCCTCACGTTTCTCGCAAGCTCCACAACGTGCCGGTCGGCTTGGAATTGGGCGAAGGAGCTTTCCAGGATGGTCCTGGTGCGCTCGTGCCCAAACTGCGCAATGAGGTTGACCGCCATGTTGTACGTGGGCTTGAAGCTTGAGCGGAGTGGGTAGGAGCGCTTTGAGGCGAGTTGCGCGACCTGGTCGGGGTTCATTCCCGCCCGCCACATGATCACCGAATGCCCTTCGGTATCTATGCGTCGACGCCCCGCGCGACCTGTCAATTGGGTGTACTCCCCCGCGGTGATGGGTACACGGGCTTCACCGTTGAACTTGTCGAGCTTCTCCAACACGACTGTGCGCGCGGGCATGTTGATGCCCAGAGCGAGTGTTTCGGTGGCGAACACAACGCGCAGGAGTTTCCGTCGGAAAAGCTCCTCGACGACTTCTTTGAACACGGGCAACAGACCCGCGTGGTGCGCGGCGACACCGCGAAGAAGCCCGTCTACCCACTCGTGATAGCCCAGCACGCCCAAATCGTCTTCGTGGAGCATGCTGCATTTCGAATCCACAAAGTCGAGAATTTCAGTCTTTTCGGCAGGTGTCGTGAGGTCGAGGCCCCGTTGGATTACCGCGTCTACTGACTTATCGCAGCCCACCCTCGAGAAGACGAAAAAGATAGCCGGGAGGAGCTCTTCACCGTCGAGCAGCTTGATCAACCTGGCCGTTGACATCTTCTGCTGGGTATCGCGGTAGCTATAGCGCGAGCGACCCCGACGCTTGTGTCCCCCGCCTTGGCCGGGTGCTCCGAGCGAGCGTTGGAGAGTGTGGACCATTTGGACGATCTCTGGATTGACCTGGGGCCTTGGCCCCTTCTTGTCCGTGCGAAATAGAGGCAAGAGTCGCTCACCGACCAACATGTGTTGGTGGAGGGGTACTGGTCTGCGCTCACTCACCACAATGTCGGTGTCGCCGCGAACGGTCTGGAGCCATTCCCCAAACTCTTCAGCATTGGAGACGGTCGCGGACAGAGAAATCAACTGCACCCACGGGGGCAAATGGATGATGACTTCTTCCCAGACCGCCCCTCTAAATCGGTCGGCGAGATAGTGGACCTCGTCCATCACGACGTAGCCAAGGTGTTCCAACAGCTCACTGTCGGCGTAGAGCATGTTTCGCAACACCTCAGTGGTCATGATGACAACGCGAGCATGCGGATTCACGCTGGTGTCGCCGGTGAGCAGACCGATTTCATCGGGCCCGTAGCGTTCCACTAGCTCCGTGAATTTCTGGTTCGACAGAGCCTTCATGGGAGTCGTGTAGAAAACTTTCACCAGAGGCTGGCTCAGGGCTAAGTAGATCGCAAATTCAGCGACGGCGGTTTTACCCGCACCTGTGGGGGCCGCAACGAGCACTCCTTTGCCGTCTTCGACCGACTCGCACGAGGTCACCTGAAATGCATCGAGGTCGAACGGCAAGGTTTCGCGGTAGGCCTGGAGTCTCGGAGTTCTCGCCTTAGCCTTTGCCGCCTGATATCTCTCGGCGGGGCTGAGCTCAGTCACGACTGGACGCTTCAGGCTCGACTATCGCGTCGAGTTTCTTGGCGGCTCGACGATCGTGCAACGTGGCAACGCCGGCGGCGATGAAATACAAAATCACCATTGGAATCGCCAACAACACCATCGACACGACGTCGGCTGCAGGAGTTGCGATAGCAGTAAATAGCGCAATCACCACAATGGCTACGCGCCAGCCTTTGATAATTGAGCGTGCTTCCAATACTCCAATGAAGTTGAGCAGAACCAAGAACACCGGCATCACGAAGCCGATTCCAATCGCGAGGACCAACTTCAACGCAAAGTCGAGATAGACCTTGGCGGTGAGCAGAGTTGCCGATTGTTCGGGCGCGAAACTAGTCATCAACTTCACGATGTTGGGCAAGACAAACCATCCCGCGGCAACTCCCGCGAGAAACAGCGGAACCGCGGCGGAGAGGAATCCCAGCGCAAGGCGACGCTCTCGCTTCATGAGTGCCGGAACAAAAAAGGCCCACACTTGATAGAGCCACACGGGCGCTGCCAACACGATTCCCAGCACCACGGCAATCGCGATCTTGGTGTCGAAGGCCTCAGTGACCGTCGTGTAATTGATTTCGGCGGTGCGGTCGCGCTCGAGCGCAATCGACAAGATGGGGTCAGATAGCGCGTGCCAGACGGGGTCTGCGAGAAACCAGCCGCCAACGGCGGCAACAATAATTGACGCGCCAATAACGCCGAGGCGCTTACGCAGCTCTATGAGGTGTTCGCCAAGCGACATGCGACCTTGGTCGTCACGCCTGGCTTTCCGGGCGGCCCCGGCCACGACTAGTTCTTCTGCTGATCCGACTCGTCAGAGTCCGCAGTCGCCGACCCGTCCGAATCGGGGCGCACTTCAGACTTGAAGATCTTCAGTGACTGACCGAGGCTCTTTGCCAGCGCGGGCAGCTTCGGTGCTCCGAACAACAAAATGATGAGGACCAAGACAATGAGGCCGGTCCAGCCTCCAAGGTTTCCACCCATAACTTTTCTCCTCACTTTCGCTGGGGTGACCAGCGCACAAAAAGTCTAACAGTGCTCTACTGAAGAGACGCCTTAGCGGACTCGGCCCAGGCCAGAACAGCCAGCCTCGCGCTGGTGGGGGCAATGACTTCAACGAGGCCTGCGTTGGCGCTCACGAAGCGCATGAGAGAAGACGTGTGAGCAAAGGGAATCTCGGCAATTAATCGATCGCCCTCTTCAGTGGGCGGATGGGCTCTATCGAGATACTCGGCAATCACAGGAAGTGCATGGCGCGAAAAGGCGATCGTGACCCGCAGATCCGCATCGCTTGGGGTGAAGACTTCCCACGAGTCCACGGAATCAAGATCAGGGTGGGCCTGCGAGGCAGCACCCAGCATTATCAGCTCGCTCATTCGGTCGAGGCGGAACATTCGAAGCGCTTGTCTGGTGTGGCACCATCCCCGCATATACCAGGTTCCATCTCTGGCTTCGAGGGCGATCGGGTCGACGGTGCGCGTCTCTCGCTCTTCGGAACGGTTGACATAGTCGAACGAGACTTGGTGTCCCGACGCGATCGCCTGGGCAACCACGCTTCGAGTATTTGTGGCGTCCTGGTCACTGATGACCAAGGACTCGCCTCCGCCCTTGTGGCTGCCGCGCAATTTGGCGAGGAGGGACTGTATGTCTTCCCGAGCCCCGTAGGACGGGTGTGCGGCGATGTATTGCAACCCTGCAATCAGCGCAGACAGCTCACGATTAGACAGCCTCGGCTCTCGGTCAATGGCGATGGTGTGTTCGAAGCGGATGATGTCGTCTTGTTCGAACAGATCCCAGTCGATGTCGAATAAGTCGGTGTGGAGATAGGCCGTGGAATCCCCGGGAATCCCCGCGCAGGCAATTAGTGCAATGGCTCGTCGAATATCGTCAGGCGTTCGATCGAATTGAGCAGCAGCCTCTTCGACGCTGACTTCGCCATGGTCCATGACGTAGGGCACAAGAGACAAAAACAACACCAGGTTTGCCCCTGCCCCACCGGTGGTCGAGTTAGCCATGGGCGACCCCCACAATCTCTATTTGTGCGAGCATCTCATCGCGTAGCTCGGGAGGAGATACGACGCTGATGTCAGGGGCGAACTCCAGCAGTTGTGTAGCTAGCGCAACCAGGTCGGTGTAGTGGACAGTAATCGTGTCGCCATCAGAAGACGAGCCTGGACGGTTTCGAAGTACGGTCTCAGCGGCACTTCCTGGAGCGACAGAAACTTCTGCAGTCTGCTTGTCATACAAATCAGACAGTTCCGTGCTCATCTTCTCAATCAGCGACGCCGGAGCCTCTCGTGCGGCATCGGTGAGCTCTTTCACATCGGAGACAATTCTCCTGACCAGGAATGTTTTCTCCACTCCTCCCGGCTCTTCGATGCTTAAGAGGTGCCAGCGGCCCTCGTGTAAGACCACTGCCAGGGGCGACACTGTCCTCGTTTTTGTACCCGTCGCACCCGGGGTGAGGTAGTCGAATCGAACCTGCGATTGGTTTGCAATGGCTTGCCTGAGCGAATCGAGCGCGGGATCTCGAAGCGTCAACATGGGCAAAAAGCCAATCAATGGTTCATCAACGCTCACGCCTGATGCCGCCAGTTTGGTGTGGGTCAACCTAGCTTCTTGAGAAAGGGAGCCTTCACGCCAGACGGCGGCGGCAATATTGAGCAAGCGAAGGTCTTGAGCGTCTAGTTCAAAGCCTTGGGGTGGTTCGTAATCTTCACGCGGGATTCGATAGACAGTGGCCTTGTTGTTGTCATCCTCGCTTGGTGGAATCCACGCGACGAGAGGGATTCCAAGCTCCCTCAACAAGTCCTTATCTCGCTCAAATCGGCGTTCAATAGACGCTTTTGCCAGGCCTGCTTCCGTATCTTCGCGGTAGCCGCGCACCGTGGAAAGAATTTGCTCTTTCGTGAGCCCCTGGGTGGTGGCCATAAGCGCAAGAATCAGGTGAAAAAGACGATCCTCTGGACGAATCACACCCTGGCTAGCCACAGCGTCAGCCTAACGGCGTGGACGCTGTCGGCTCGTGAGTCCGCGCGGGAGTGTTACTGGATGCCGAGAATGTCGAACACGTAAATCAAGGTCGCACCTTCAGGAACACCAGCAGGTTGCTGACCTGCGGGGTATCCCAGCGCGGGCGGCACGACAATGGCCACTTGTGAGCCAACCGTCTGGCCGACAAGCCCATCGAACACGCCCTGCGGTACTCCCCCATTTGCTCCCTCTACGGAGCCGTTTACGAGAGTGATCGTCAGGGGCACGTTCTGGTCGAAGCTCGACGCGAAGGTTTGCTTAGTTTCCCAGACCACACCGGTGAAGTGAGCAACGACCAAGTCGCCTTCAGTGAGTGTGGCACCAGAGCCCTTCTTGACGGTGTAGACCACTAAATCCTCTGGTGCTTGACCCATAGGAACACTCACCCCGTGGCGACCAGAGGGTGTTTGCACAATCATGGGGGCGCCGTCAACGAGGGGTTGGAGTGCTCCGTCGGCCTGAGCCGGGAACACGTGTACTACATCGACAACGAGAACAGCCGTGGAATCGTTTTGAACCAGGTCATCTTCAGGGATTGGACCAAACACGGCTTGGATCGTGTCGGTGATGATTAAACGCTCACCTGCTTGGGCGCAGGAGAGGACCTGGGAGAAGTAGTCGGGAATATCCGCGGAAATCAAGCGACGCACAGGCTGGTCCGCGAGGTACGTACTCGCGGTGAGGAGCTGGCCGCTCGAGCCCAAATAGGCAGCAACCTGAAAGTCAACAGTCGCCCCTTCAGCAGCCCGGTAACCCTCACCAGCGTCGAGGACTGAAATCTCAGTTCCCTTGGTGACAAGCGGTGTGGGGAAAGACAGCGCAGTAGGAATGCCTTCCTCAGCGCTCGCAGCACTGACGAGCGAGGATGCCTCGCCTTCTGAGGCATAGGGCACACACGCCTCTGGCTGAGCGTCAGTAACGGAGTAGGCAACTGCTCCGATGCCAAGAAGTGAAAAAACGGTGATGCCAGCGGCAAGCGGAGAAAATCGCGTCATGATGAGTGAAGTCTACCTAGCGCGGGCTATGAGTCTTGTTCACCAGGGTTGGCCCGGTGGGCACGATTGGTCGCGTCTTTGCGCAACTGTTTGATCTTCTTCTCGGTCTCCACACGCTGCTTCACAGCACCTGGAGTCCACGCTTCGACGTCTTCATCTGCGTAGTCCGGCTTTGCCTTCTTGCCCAGGCGTTCGGGCAGTTCCGTGCCTGGAGCGAGCTTGCGTGCCCAGGCCAAAAAGCCAGTGTGGCCAGCGCCGCGGTGGTCTGGCCGGACGGCAAGTCCGTCGACATGCCAGGAGCGCACCATTGTTTCGCTCGCTTCTGGGAGCGTGAGCCTCTTGGTGTCGCGCATCGCTTCCATTACGCGAGATAGCTGAGTGACAGTAGCGACATAGACCAAGATGACACCGCCGGGCACGAGCGCGTCGAGGCTTGCGTCAAGACACTCCCACGGGGTGAGCATGTCCAAAATCACGCGGTCAACTGATCCTGCCTCGTGCTCAGGAAGGCGCTCGTTGAGATCACCGATTTCAATGTCCCACTTCGCGGGAGGATCGCCATGGAAGAAGGTACGAACGTTTCCCCGAGCCACGTCCGCAAATTCTTCACGACGCTCAATCGACAACAGGTGTCCGTCTTTACCCAGCGCTTGGAGAAGCCATAAGCTCAGCGCACCCGAACCCACTCCGGCCTCAACCACCCTCTGGCCTGGCCGAATGTCCGCGCGGAAGAGAATCTCACTGGCATCTTTGGGATAAATGATTGCTGCGCCACGGGGCATCGACAAGACAAAGTCAGACAGCAAAGGACGAAGAGCGAGGTAGCCCACGCCAAGCTCGGTGCGAACCACGCTTCCTTCATCCGAGCCAATAATGGCGTCGTGTGGAATGCCGCCCTTGTGGGTGTGGAAGCGTCCGCCCTTTTCCAAAATGATCGTGTGGTAGTTACCCTTCGGATCAGTCAGCTGAACGAGGTCGCCTTCGACAAACGCTCCCCGATTCACTGTTCCACTCCCCTGGCGCTGACTATCTCGGTGTACACGTCCTCAAGTGATTTGTGCTCCATGGATGGCCACAACACGCTCACGTAGCTTGCGGGAATGTCAATGTGGAGGGGTACACCGATCGTGACCGCTCCGGCTGAAAGTGCCGATGCCGCGCCAAAAACGGAGTCTTCAAACGCCACACAGTGGTGAATATCAACGCCCAGCTGGGTGGCTGCCAGCAAATAGGGCTCGGGGTTGGGCTTGGCTTCGGTGACGTCGTCTCCGGCGATGATGCGCGCGAACGCGTCACGCCCCAGTTCCTCACTCATCTGTTCGGCGATAAACACCGCGTTTTGACGAAACGACATGGTGACTAGTGCGGTCGGAATCCCTGCCTCAAGCACCTGGGAGATCATCTCCAAGGCGCCGGGTCGCCACGGGACGGCTTCAGCCAAGGACGTGCGTACACTCAGGCTTAGCCGGTCAATGATTTCGGAGAGCTCTAGGTCTACACCGGCGTTTTGAATTGCGCGGGCGCTATCCCACAAACCACTTCCCACCAACGCAAGGCCCTGTTCAGCGCTCCACGAGCCTCCAAATGACTCGATGAGCTCCGTTTCTGCTCGAATCCAATTTGGTTCGCTATCGATGAGCGTGCCGTCCATGTCAAACAGGACTGCGTCGAGGCGAGGAGTATTCACAACGGGCAAGTCTAGAGGTGGACAAGCTGGGAACGCCCGATCGGCAACCGCGATAGGTTGAGGGTCTATGAAGACCTCACCAATCTTTGAGCCGGGGCGCACCCTGCTCGTCGCGACCGAAGGATGGTCCGACGCGGGTGAGGCCGCGAGTGGCGCACTTCGAATGGTGGTCGAACACTTCGGCTTGGTTCCCTATGACGTCATCGACGAGGAAAGCTACTTCGACTACCAAGTCACCAGGCCCTACGTCGAACTCGACGCCGATGGCGCCAGGGTTCTCTCCTGGCCAGACATCACGTTGTACGGGCCCGACGATGCATCGACTGATCCCAATGCGCCCTATGTGCTAATTGGCGCAGAGCCGTCGAAGCTGTGGCGCTCGCTGGCAAGCCAATTAGTCGATCAAGCCTTGGCCCACGACATTGATGGAATGGTGTTGGTGGGGGCCATGTTGGCTGATGTTCCTCACTCCAGGCCGGTGCGGCTGATCCTCTCGAGCGACGAATCGGTTGTGCGCACGAGGCTAGATATTGAGCGCTCCACCTACGAAGGTCCCGTTGGCATCTTGAGCGTGATTGGCTTGCAGGCTCAACAGTCGGGAATTCCGGCGCTTCATCTGTGGGCACAAGTGCCCCACTACGTTCACACGTCCCCATCTCCCAAAGCAACGTTGGCGATTTTGGATCGACTGGAAGACCTCTTGGGTGTTGATATTCCTCGCGAGTCTCTTGTTGATCAAGCAGAAAGCTGGGAGGAAAACATCGACCAGCTCGCCGCTGAGGATGACGACATGATGGCCTACATTCAGCAGCTCGAAAAGCAACGCGACACGGTGGAGTCCCCCGAAGCAAGTGGCGATGCGATTGCGCGTGAGTTTGAGCGCTACCTCTCGCGCGGCCCTGATCGACCAAACGGTCTTGGGCCGTCAGAGCCCTAAGCGGAAATTACGCCTGCGCCCAGCAGCGCAAACAGTGCCAACCCGAGCCCCACGCGGTAGATCACAAAGGGCAAGAAGCTTCCAGTCTTGATGAACTTCATCAGCCAGGCGATTACGGCGTATCCCACACCGAAAGCAATCACGGTAGCTACTGCGGTGGGCAGTAGTTCGGCACCTCCAGCCGAAGCGGGTTCCACGATGGCGGTGCGCAGCTCATAGAGGCCGCTTCCTAGGACTGCTGGGATCGCGAGGAGGAATGAAAACCGAAGTGCTTGTTCGCGGGTGTAGCCAAGGCTTCGACCCATCGCGATGGTGGCACCCGAGCGGGAAACCCCTGGAATCAGGGCGAGTGTTTGAGCAATTCCGTAGCTTAAGCCGTGTCCCACGCTGAGTGTGGAGAGAGTTTTTTCCTGCCGCCCCAGACGGTCTGCGATGTAGAGCACGAGGCCAAAGACGATGAGGACTGTGGCGACGAGCCAGAGCGATCGGAACGTGTTTCTAATCAGGTCTTGGGCGGTGTATCCCACAATCACAATGGGCAGAGTGCCCACAATGATGAGCCAGCCCAGTCGCGCTCGCTGCTTGGTATCCGAGTCGATCTGTGCCCGTCCCAGGCTTTTAAACCATCCGCCGATAATCGCCGCGATATCGGGCCAAAAGTAGATCAACACCGCGATTTCGGTGCCTATTTGGGTGATAGCAGTGAAGGTTGCTCCCGGGTCACCGAGGCCTGGCAGAAACTCTCCGATGATGCGCACGTGGGCGCTGGATGAAATGGGGAGAAACTCAGTGAGTCCTTGAACAATGCCCAAGATGATGGCGTCCCACAGGGTCACAGACTTCTCCTTCGGCTTGGCACGCTCCCACGCTAGTGCCCACGGCACGGTTTTCCGGTTTTTGCGTTCTCGTTTAGTGGTACTCTCGTTGCGGTCATCAGATTCAG
>CAYXEM010000009.1:0-16082 GCA_964464045.1 uncultured Microbacteriaceae bacterium
CATCACACAAAGGGGAATCAGTTTCGTGGCAGGAAAGCTTGGCACCATCGTCGTCTTAAACGACACTGCAGCGATTCCCCACTACGGCTGCAAGGTCGTGATGAAGCGCGTGGTCGACACGCTCGCCGGATACGGCTTTGACATCAAAACCGTCTCTGTGTATTCGACCTGGCGGGTGCACAAAAAACTCATCGACACGTCGGTGGGAGTTGTGGTCAACGGTGAAGGAACGATTCACCACTCGGCTAAGCGCGGACGCTCGTTGGTAGCTGTTGCTCCCTATTGCGAGTCCAAGGGCATTCCCGTGTTCTTGATCAACTCGGTGTGGCAAGACAACAGCGATGAGATGGCCGAGGAAGCAGGCAAGTTCCTACTTCGCTATGTCCGGGAATCGCGGTCAAAGAAACAATTTGCTGCTCAAGGCCTCTCCGCGACGATGGTTCCTGACCTGACTTTGGGCTGGGACTACCAGCTGACCTCCCCCACACGCTCCGGCCGGATCTACACCGACGCGGTCGGCATGCCGGCAACCGACCTGCTCTATCGCTTGCACCGCGAAGACCCGGGCTCGAGATACTTAACGATGACCCCGCCCAAGGGCCATCGAGGCGACTACCCCGATGCGGAGTTCGAGCGTCTTCGCCCACCGCTTGATGAAACCATTGGTCAGACGATCAAGCTGAAGCTCAACCGCACCTACAAGCTGATCTTCCTCATCCGCGGCAAGCTCAAGAACCTCATGCGCCAGATGCGAGGTGACCTCGAAATGGTGCCACTGACTGACTTCATGGGAAGTCTTGAAGGCGCTGAGCTTGTGGTGACCGGCCGCTTCCACGGAGTGTGCCTGTGTATTTTGACGGGAACCCCGTTCCTCGCGATCACCTCCAACAGTCACAAAGTCGAGGGCATGTTGGAAGATGCGGGACTTTCTCACCGCATCGTTCACCCCAGAGACATTCGTGCTGTTTTGGCCCACCCGCCGAAGTGGACTGACGATGATGCAGCCAAGGCTGAAGCCTTTGTTCAGAAGGCTCGTCGTGGCCAAAAGACCATGTTCAACAAGGTCGCAAAAATGATCACAGAGGCCAGTAGTGCACAGTAACCCGGCTCTTGCGATCAAGCTCTACGCCTGGTTTGCCGTCGTAGCAGCCGTCTTCGCGGCAATCGAAACGTTTAATCGTGTGGAGACGGCAGCCTTTGCACAGCTGAGCTGGGGCGGGGCACTCGTTGTCCTCGGACTTGGCCACAGCGTCATTTTCCTCACCTCTGGCCGCCCCCGCGGCTGGTGGACCTGGTGGGTAGGAACCAGCCTCACCGCGATTGTGGTGGGGGCGCTGACTCTGAGCCTTCTCCACATCGCGGAATCTGGTTTTGTGGTGTGGTCGATTGTGGTGTGGACACTGGTGGCAGGAGCATCAACACTCGTCACTGCAGTGCGCTTGGAGAAGGGTACGGAGCGCTCGGACTGGTTCGTTGTCGGCGGGGCAACGCTGGCGCTGGGAATAGTGACCTTGGTTGTGCCAGGGGAGCTGGTGTGGACGATGGGGATGACGGGAGTCTGGGCGAGCGTCATCGCAGTTTTCTTAGGAATCGGCGCCGTCAATTTGCGTCAGGCAGCTAAAGAGGCGAAAGATAAATAACGTGGCTAAGAAAACAATCGCAAACCTTGCACCCAGCGAATACGTCGGCATCTCCGCAGTCCTCGGTGCTTTTGGTGGACTGGTCGTCTTGCTAGTGACCAGAGACATCCTTTTCGCCGCGATGGTGTTTGGCATTGTGTTCGTGGTGGCCATTTTGGGCCTTGCCATGTTGATGCTCGCGATGACACCAAACGACACCCCCGAGGGCCAAAAGTCAGCCCCGGGAACGGGAAACGACTAGTCCAAGTAGTCCACGAGATCACTCGCAACACCGGTGTAGGTGGCGGGAGTGAGGGTGCGAAGGCGTGACTTCGCGTCGTCACTGATGTCGAGACCATCGACAAACTCGGCGAGTACCTCCGCAGTGACCTTCTTGCCACGGGTAAGTTTCTTCACCACGTCATAGGGGTCCGTAATCGACGAGTGACCGGCGACGATTTCGGCGCGAATGACTGTTTGGATTGCTTCGGCGAGCACTTCGACGTTGTCGTCCAAATCGGCAGCCATCAACTTCTCGTCGACAGCTACTTCACCCAGTCCACGCTGAATGTTCTTCATCGCAACCATCTGGTGACCAATTGCCACACCAATGTTTCGCTGGGTGGTTGAGTCCGTCAGGTCACGTTGCAAACGAGAGGTCACCAGGGTGGCTTGGAGGACGTCGAAGAGACCTCCCGCGATTTCGAGGTTTGCTTCCGCGTTTTCAAAACGAATCGGGTTGACCTTGTGGGGCATGGTCGACGAGCCGGTGGCGCCTTCTTGGGGAATCTGACGCAGGTAGCCAAGCGAAATGTAGGTCCACACGTCGGTGCACAGGTTGTGCAGGATGCGACCGGTGTGGTTGAGGCGCTGGAACAAGCGCACCTGGCCATCGTGCGATTCGATTTGAGTGGTTAGGGGGTTCCAGTCCAGGCCAAGCGACTCCACAAATGCCTGAGAAACCGCGGGCCAATTGGTCGATGGCGATGCCGCGACGTGGGCGGAATAGGTTCCCGTTGCGCCGTTGAACTTTCCAGGGAAGTCCACGCTTCGCACCTGGTCCAGGGCAATCGCTACACGGTGGGCAAACACCGCAAATTCTTTACCAAAGGTGGTGGGGGTTGCAGGTTGGCCGTGGGTGCGAGAGAGCATCGGAACGTCGCGCCACTGCTGGGCAAGCTCCACCAAGGTGGCCTGAAGCTTTTCTGCAGTGGGAAGCCAGACGTGTTGGACGCTTCGCTTGATCATCAACGCGTAGGAGAGGTTGTTGATGTCTTCGCTGGTTGCGGCAAAGTGGGCGAGCTCAGCGATGTGGTTCAAGCCGTTTTCGTCCAGGATGCGGCGCAGGAAGTATTCGACTGCTTTGACGTCGTGTTGAGTAGTGGCCTCAATGTCAGCCATCGCTGCCACATCGTCCGAGGAGAAGTCGCTGATTCGCTGACGAAGAGCAGCTTTCTGCTCGGCACTCAGAGCGGCAGAGCCTGCAACGCCGTTGTCGGTGAGCGCGATGATCCATTCGATTTCAACTTCGAGTCGCGTCTTGTTGAGTGTTGCTTCGGAGAAGTTTTCAGCAAGCTCAGCCACGAGTGGGGCGTAGCGCCCGTCGAGGGGAGACAGCGGAGAGTTAAGCGCCATAGGAAGCCCCTCACGATTAGGCACGAACAACCCTTCTATTCTGGCCTATTTCGCGCTTGTCCACCGGGCCCACTCCGTATCAGCCAATCCACGAGAGAGGGCGGGGGATGCGTCATGGCCAATTCAGCAGACATCCTCGCCGGGGAGGCCCAATGGATGAAGCTGATTACCGGGCTATTCGCGCCCGGTTGGATGCCCAGGTAGACACGGTGATGCGCCTGCGCGCACAATGGTCACTTCTTCCAGAGCCCACGATGTGGAGTGGCCCCGCCCACCTCGCAGCACTGGCCCAAATCCGTCAGGGCCCAGAAAAACTCGCCGGTATTGGCACGCATGTGGAGTGTGCCATCGACGAATGCAATGAGCGGATTGAGCAGGCACATCGAGATGCTGAGCTTCAGCACCGCGCCCTCTCAATCTGGTGAGTAGCGAGTTATGGGTCACCACTCCGGGAGGATTATCGGTGGCGACCGATCAGATTCTGGAGCTGATGGATCAGCTTCGCCCGATTGTGACGGTGACTTCCCACTTAGCGGATGAGCTTCAAGGGCTCCGCCATCGATTTGGTCACTCCACACTGTCTCTGGCCCACGACGACGCGGAGGATTTTTACGACTGGTGCCAGTGGCTATCCAGCTCGCTTGATACCTATTGCCACCAGGTGGCCGAGATGGAGCGAGTAAGGGTTCATCTGTGGGAGAGGCCAACGAATCTGGCATTGACCACTCTTGTTCGATACCTCACTAGTCGGCCGGGTTATGAAGGAGCAGAGCCTGGGTCATCGATTGATGATGCGGCCGCCAGCTTGGTTGAGCCCGTGCCACCCCAGGTCGTCGTCGAAGAAGTGACGAGGCTCGAGCGGCATGAAATCTCATTGACTCTCGCCGAGCGCATCTCTCGTATTCCAGATACTCATACCCCCATCCGCGTCGAGCGTTACCTGCTGGAGGATGGAACACACCACAGCGAGGTGTTCATTGCGGGAACTAATGACTGGTCTGTTCACTCCACCGACTCTGCATTCGACATGTCATCGAACCTGGCGTTGGTGGCAGGCGTTCCCTCGGCGTCACTTCTTGGAACAGAACGGGCGATGGCCAAGGCGGGGGTGACCAATAAAGACTCGGTCGTGTTTGTAGGGCACTCCCAAGGGGGCGCGGTCGCTGCCACGTTGGCTGAGTCTGGTCGCTACAACACTGCGGGACTCATCACCGTGGGGGCGCCCACGGGAACTCTTCCCGTGACAGGTCACTACCCCGCGCTCACGGTGGAGCATTCAGACGATGTCGTGCCGCACCTTGGTGGCGCCAGGACACCCACTAATGCCTATGTGGTGACAACACAGAGCGGAGCATTACCTGGCGATCTTGTGGGTGCCCATGAAAAAGCTGGTTACGTTCACACCGCGGAAGCGATTGATGGCTCAGTGTCGAAAAAACTGTCCGATTTCACGAAAAAATTTCCGCGTTTCGCGCGCGGGACGGTGACGGTGTTCGCGGCCGGGCCGGCCTAGCGCTTCTTCAGCAGAGGTTTGAAGAACAAGCCAATAAACCAGCTGGTCAGACTCAACACCAGCGCCCCAATGACGCCTTGGCTAAAGCTTGCGACGTGGAGTCCAAAGCCAAGCCAGTCTGAAATGTAGTTCACGACGTACAGCAGGCCGGCGTTTACCACCAAGGAGATTAGGCCCAAGGTGAGGATGTAGATCGGGAAGGCAACGACCCTGATGATGTTGCCGATAATGGCGTTAACCACACCAAACACCGCTGCGATCACGAGGTACGACACCAGCACTTCCATGGTGGGTGCGCCGATGAAGATCACGGTTTCGTCGGCGTAGGGCGTCAGCGTCAGGCCGGGAACAGCCCAGACGGCAACTCCTAGACCGATGGCGGTCAGGATTGTTCTGGTGAGAAAGCGAAGCACCCACCTACTATGCCCGTCTTGGCTTAACTTCCCCCGTGGACACGCTTTGCGCCTACGCTTGAGCCATGTCTTTGGTTCCAGGCGGCGGCGTTCTCTTCCGCCCTGAGATAGTCTCGCTGCCGATTTATCGGCAGGGCAGGCCTCCCGTTCCTGGTGGGCTAAAGCTCAGCTCCAACGAATTGCCTTTTGGACCACTGCCCGAAGTAGTTGAGGCGCTCGAAACGGGCGCCTGGAATAGGTATCCAGACGCCACCGCTGCACGTTTGCGCGAAAAACTCTCTGCGTCCTTAGGGGTTCCGAGCGATTGGCTGCTCGTGGGCGCTGGATCTGTCGCACTCTTGCAGCAGTTCATCTCGGCGGCTGCAGGACCTGGCGATGAAGTGATTTACCCCTGGCGAAGCTTTGAGGCCTATCCAGGCCTCGTTACGGTGTCTGGTGCAACCTCCATCACGGTGCCAAACCGCCCTGATCATGGTCACGATCTTGACGCGATGGCGAATGCGGTGACCGATCGCACCCGCGTGGTCATTGTCTGCACGCCAAACAACCCCACCTCCACGATTGTCACCACTGCCGAGTTTGAGCAGTTGATGGCGCGCATTCCCTCTGATCGCCTAGTGATTCTGGATGAGGCCTACCGCGAATTTGTTGATGACCCAGAAGCTGTTCGAGGCGAAGACCACCTTCAGAAGTATCCAAACCTCGTGATTACCAGGACTTTCTCGAAGGCGTATGGCCTCGCCGGCTTACGAATTGGCTATGCCATTGGTCGACCAGAATTACTGGCGCCGGCCCAGGGCGCGGGAATTCCTCTGTCTGTCTCGGCTCCAGCCCAGTTGGCCGCTGAAGTGAGCCTGGACCACATGGACCAGATCACCTCGCGCGTGAATGAGGTGGCAAGCCGCATTGGCCGGGTGCGTGAAGCATTTGCCGAAATTGGTGGAGACCTTCCCCTGCCCTATGGAAACTTCGTCTGGCTGCCCACTGGCGAGCACACCGAGCAGGTGGTTTCGTGGCTCGAAGAGGAGTCAATTGTGGCCAGAGCGTTCCCCGGAGAGGGCATTCGAGTGTCTATTGCAGAGGCCGAAGGTGTTGACCCGCTACTGCGGATTGCGAAACGCGTTGTTGCTGACCTACCAAAATCGACCCCAAAAGCGCCGTTAGGGTAAACACATGCCTCTTTCTCCGGATGCACTCCAACTGCTCCAACCAGACGGCACCCTCGCGACTGGTGACCACCTTGAGCCGTATCACGCCGTCATTCAAGGATTAGGCGAAGACCAGCTCGAGCTGATGTATCGCACGATGGTGATTACCCGAGCACTTGATCTTGAAGCAGGAACCCTGCAACGCCAGGGTCAAATGGCGCTCTGGGTTCCAAGTGTGGGTCAAGAAGCCTGCCAAGTCGGCTCTGGAATGGCTACTCGTCGCCAAGACGCCGTCTTCCCCGCATACCGCGAGCACTCGGTTGCCCGATTGCACGGGGTATCGATGTTGCAGATTGTGCGAATGATGCGCGGGCTCACCCACGGAGGGTGGGACCCCAAAGACCACGACAACTTCCGCTTGTACACGTTGGTGATTGGTTCACACACGCTCCACGCCACCGGCTATGCCATGGGCATTGGCCTCGACGGTAAGGCCGGAACCGGCAATGTTGAAGAAGACGAAGCAACGATTGTCTACTTCGGCGATGGTGCGACTAGCCAGGGTGACACCCACGAGGCCATGGTCTATGCCCAGAGCTACCAGGCTCCGATTGTCTTCTTCCTGCAAAACAACCACTGGGCTATTTCGACCCCGGTTCGCGTTCAGTCGCGCACGCCTTTGTATCAGCGCGCTGCAGGTTATGGAATTCCGAGCGTTCAAATCGACGGTAACGACGTCTTGATTAGCTACGCGATTACCCAACAGATGATGAACCAGGCTCGCTCCGGTGCAGGCCCACAGTTCATTGAGGCGTTGACCTACCGAATTGGCGCCCACACCACCAGCGATGACCCCACGAAGTACCGCGACGACGAAGAGCTTCGTTTCTGGCAAGAGCGCGACCCCATTGGCCGCTTCCGCGTGTATTTGGGCGACAAGGGCTTCTCTGAAGAATTCTTCGACCAGGTCGATGAGCAAGCTCGCGATGAAGTAAGTGATTTCCGAAGTGGCGTCTTGGCGCTGGGTAAGCCAGATTCGTCACAGATTTTCCAGCACGTGTATTCGGCGGCGAATAAGAACCTCGACGAGGAAGCTGCGTGGTTGGCCGAGTTTGAAGACTCCTTCGTTCCGGAGGGTGGTCACTAATGGCAACGACGATGGCGAAAGCGCTTAACGATGGCTTGCGCGCGGCAATGGCGGCCGACGACAAGGTCCTGATTCTTGGCGAGGAAGTAGGCCAGCTCGGTGGTGTGTTCCGCATCACCGAAGGTCTCCAAAAAGAATTCGGCCCACAACGCGTATTTGATACGCCGCTGGCGGAGTCTGGAATTGTCGGAACCGCGATTGGTATGGCGATGCGCGGCTACCGCCCTGTCTGTGAAATTCAGTTCGATGGCTTTGTCTACCCGGCCTTTGACCAGATCACCACGCAGCTTGCGAAGTTGACCTACCGTCACGAAGGCTCTTTGCAGCTTCCGGTAGTGATTCGTATTCCCTACGGAGGCCACATTGGCGCCGTGGAGCACCACCAGGAAAGCCCCGAGGCCTACTTCGCGCACACGGCCGGCCTCACTCTGGTGAGCCCCGCGACTGCGCACGACGCGTATTGGATGATCCAAGACGCGATCAAGAACCCTGACCCCGTCATCTTCTTCGAGCCCAAGAGTCGCTACTGGCAAAAGGGTGAAGTAGACACCTCTAACCCGTCGGCGGACATGAACAAAGCCGTCGTGGTGAGGCCTGGAACCGACGTGACCTTGATTGGTCACGGCGCCATTGTCAGCATGTTGATGCAGGTGGCTGAAATTGCCGAAGGCGAAGGAACCAGCGTTGAGGTTGTTGACTTGCGCAGCATCTCGCCGATCGACTGGGACACCCTGGTGAACTCGGCTCGCTCGACTGGACGCGTCGTGGTCACCCAAGAAGCCCCCGGCAACGTCAGCGTGGGAAGTGAAATTGCTGCCACCTTGGCCGAGCGCACCTTCTACACCTTGGAAGCGCCGGTCATTCGGGTGTCTGGATTCGACACGCCATTCCCCCCAGCACAGCTCGAGTCTTCCTATCTGCCAAGCGTTGACCGTATTCTCGATGCAATCGACCGAGCGATGGCCTACTAGGCGACGAAGGAGTCAGCGTGGCACTGTTTCAGTTCCCCCTGCCGGATGTCGGTGAGGGTCTCACCGAGGCCGAGATCGTCGCATGGCGGGTAAAACCAGGCGATCAGATCAGCCTGAACCAGGTCGTGGTCGAAATTGAGACCGCGAAGTCTTTGGTAGAGCTTCCCTCCCCGTTTGAGGGAACCGTGGAGGCTCTCTTGGTGAACGAAGGTGACACCGTCGAGGTAGGCGCACCGATCATCACCGTGAAAGACGATTCCCCTGAACCTCCTGCTGCGGCACCCGCAGCGCCTGCTGCTGATGTAGAAGAAGCTGTTCACGACGCGGAAGCAACCATTGCTCAGGACGAGGGCGAGCAGCCTGCGAACCTGGTGGGCTATGGAGCCCAGTCTGATGAGAAGCCAACTCGTCGCAAGCGCTACGCCTCGGCGGACAAGGCTGAGGAGTCGGGTGCGAAGCTACCCATTCAAGACTCTGTCCCCATTTTGGCCAAACCTCCGATTCGCAAACTTGCCAAAGAGATGGGCGTCACTCTCTCCGAGGTAAGCCCGAGTGGAATTGGTGGCGAAATCACTCGCGACGATGTGATTAGTCACGCCGAGCAGGTCAAGGTCTTTAAGAACATCGACACCCCTGGATGGCCTAAAGAGCGTGAAGAAGTCATTCCGGTCAAGGGTGTGCGAAAGGCCATCGCTTCGGCCATGGTCAAGTCGATGTTCGAAGCCCCCCACGTATCGGTGTTTGTTGACGTTGACGCCACGCGCACCATGGAATTTGTGAAGCGCTTGAAAGCGTCTCCTGAGTTTGCCGGTATTCGCATTTCACCGCTGTTGGTGATGGTGAAGGCAATGATTTGGGCGGTGCAGAGAAACCCCACCGTGAACTCGACCTGGTCGGACAAGGAAATCACCGTCCACCACTACGTCAACATGGGCGTGGCAGCGGCGACCCCCCGAGGACTCATCGTCCCTAACGTTAAAGACGCTCACACGCTGAGCCTGCGCGAGCTTGCCGTTGCGCTGGAGCAGCTCACCGTGACGGCCCGTGAGGGAAAGACCTCTCCCGAAGAGATGTCGAATGGAACGATCACCATTACCAACCTTGGTTCGTTTGGCGTCGACACGGGTACCCCGATTTTGAACCCGGGTGAGGTGACAATCGTGGCGCTTGGAACGATTAAGCCAAAGCCGTGGGTTGTGGAGGGTGAAGTTCAATCGCGCATGGTCACCACCGTGGCGGCAAGCTTTGACCACCGCGTGGTGGATGGTGATGTGGCAAGCCGCTTCGTTGCGGATGTCGCGAGTGTGATGGAAGAACCTGCACTGCTCCTCGACTAGCGATATTGACAATCATTCTCAATAAGCCCTAATCTGGGTCTATGCCTACCCGCCTGCCTGTTATTGCCGTGACTTCGGCAGCCCTGGTCCTTTCGGGGTGCCAGGCGCCGTCGGCCTCGACTTCCCCAGGCGTTCCCACCATCGTGGCAACGACGACAGTGCTGGGAAGTGTCGTGGAAGACCTCACCCAGTGCATCGGCGACGACGTTGTGCAGACCTCAGTATTAATGCCCATTGGTGCAGACCCGCACGACTTTGCTCCTTCATCTGAACAGATGGCCCTGATGAGCCGCTCCGGGCTGGTGGTCGCAAATGGCCTTGGCCTCGAGCAAGGACTGATGGATGCGCTTGACCAAATCGAAGCAGATGGCGGCAAGGTCTTCCACGTCGCTGAATGGGTCGACCCACTCTTGTTCTCAGATGACGGTCACGACGACGGTCACGACGACCACGCGGATGAACCAGCGATGGCGGACGAACACGACCACGGCGACTTCGATCCACACTTCTGGTTTGACATGGCTCGAATGGCCGAGGTCGCCCGGCAATTGGGAGTTGAGCTAGAGGCCGAGTTTGGCTCAGACGCGCTGCGCTGTGGCGAAGAAATTGCTGGTCAGATTGAAACGGCCGATGTGGCGGTGGCAGAAATTCTCCAAGCCATCCCCGATGAGCGCAAAGTCTTGGTCACCGACCACAAGGCCTTTGGTTATTTCGCCGAACACTATGACTTCGACATTGCCGGTGTCGTGATTCCAGGGGGCTCGACGCTTGCAGAGCCAAGCTCACAGGAACTCGCGGACCTCATTGCGACTATCACCGCGTTGGGGGTCCCGGCAATGGTGAGTGATTATTTCGAGCCATCCGCCGTGTTGGAGTCCGTGGCCAAAGAGGCTGGGGACATCACTGTCATTCCGCTCTACGTGGGGTCGGTAGGGCAGCCAGACGGCGACGCTAGCGATTATGAATCGATGATGATCGCAAATGCCACCGCATTAGCCGAGGCTCTCGGATAGGGCGATGCTATGGATTGGCTAATCGAACCGTTCTTGCTGGGCTTCCAGCAGCGCGCCCTTATCGGTGGCGCGCTCGCTGCGGTGATGGCCTCCACGGTGGGTACCTGGTTGGTCCTTCGCGGAATGAGCTTTTTCGGTGACGCCTTCGTCCACGGAGTAGTTCCCGGCGTTGCCGCAGCAATTGTGTTGGGTCAAAGCCCCATGCTGGGTGCCGCGCTCGCGGCAGTGGTAATGGTGCTCGCCATTGAATGGGTGCAACGTCGAACGCCATTGGGCGTCGACACCTCGATTGGGTTGTTGTTTGTCGGAATGCTGGCGTTGGGTGTGGTGATTTTGTCGCGCCTGGATTCCTACGCCGGATCGCTCACCAGCATCTTGTTCGGTGATGCCTTAGGTGTTTCGTGGAGTGACATCACCAGTCAACTCGTCGTTCTTGCCATTGTTCTCGGTGCATCGCTGGTGTTGTATCGGCCGTTGGTGGCGCTTAGTTTGAACAAAGACAAAGCCCAGTTACTCGGGATGAAGCCCTCGCGCACCCACATGGCATTGCTTGCTTTGATCGCGCTGGCAATAATCGGCAGCTACCAGTCGGTGGGGACTCTGCTCGTGTTGGGGCTGCTCATCGGCCCGCCCGCGGTCGCCAGTTTGATGGTGCGCACGATTCCACGGCTCATGATCACCGCCGCAATAATTGGCGTGATCTCGGTGTGGCTTGGTCTCACCATTAGCTACTACCTCGGCACAGCTGGATCGGCCACGATGGCCCTTGTTCCCGTGGTGTTGTTTTTTGCCGTGATGGCGGTAAAGGAAATTCCAGGCCTCGCGAAAAAGAGTGAGGTCGCCAGATGACAGGAATTGTTGCCCAGGGGCTTCGCGTGTTCCGCGACGGAAATCAGGTGATCGCCTCCAGTGATTTCGAGATTCCCGAAGGCTCGACCGCAGCGATCATTGGGCCAAACGGAAGTGGTAAATCGAGCATCCTCCACGCCATCTCAGGGGTCCTGGACATTGAAGGTCGCCTCGACGTGTGTGGGCAGACCCCGGACAAGGCCTTAAAAAACATCGCCTATGTCTTGCAATACATGCCGATCACTCCGGGTGTTCCCCTGACTGTTCGAGAAGTAGTGCAGATGGGTCGCTACTCAACGCTGGGCCTTTTTGGTCGGGCCACGGGGGCAGACCGCGAGCGCGTGGCCTGGGCCATGGACAAGCTCGCTATTTCAAACCTTGCCGATAAGAACATCGCCAATCTCTCTGGAGGTCAGCGCCAAAGAGTCTTTGTCGCCCAAGCACTGACCCAAGAGCACAACATTTTGTTGTTAGACGAACCGCTCACGGGTCTCGATGTTCCCTCGGCGAAGGTCATTGACCAGATCATTCACGACGAGCCAGACGATGGCTGCACGGTGGTGTTTACTACCCACGACTTGGATGAGGCCCGAGCAGCGGACTACGTCATCTTGGCCGCAGGACGAGTCGTCGCCGCAGGAACACCCGATGAGGTGCTTACCCCAGAACACCTCGCAGAGGCCTACGGGCTGGGAGCATTGCACCCGGCTCACACCGGAGAACACGGAGTCTTGGATGTGGCCCACGAAGATCCTGAGATGAATGAGCCCACCTCGGTGCGCCAGATTCGAGGTGAACAGCTGTGATTAGAAACACTAAGCAGCGAGATGATGTGCGAGAGGCCCTCTCACGCCAAGACGGCTTTGTCAGCGCCCAGGAGCTTCACCAACATCTCCACCAGGAAGGCTCAACAGTTGGCCTCGCCACGGTCTATCGCGCACTCTCGAGCCTGGTTGAGGCAGAAGAGGCGGATTCGCTTACCCGCGGAACAGAGACGGTCTACCGCGCCTGTCGACCCGGGCATCACCACCACTTGGTGTGTAGGGAATGTGGCATGGCGGTAGAGATCAGCGCCAAACCGATTGAAGCCTGGGCGAAGGACGTCGCCGATGAATACGGCTTTGTCGAGCCAGAACACGTGGTGGACGTGTTTGGGGTGTGTGCCCAGTGCCACACAACTCGAACTGGTAATTGATCTGCCACTGCCCTACACTTGGGGACGTTGAGCGTTAATGCGCTTTTCTTGTGCGTTCGTCCACAACCTCTCCATGTGAAGTCGTGAGCGCGCGTGCCGACAAGTGATCTTGGGTAGGCCCCGCTTCGGGTCTGCGGTAACTAGAAGGAGATAACTATGGCAGCAGTCTGCCAAGTGACCGGCGCCACCCCCGGCTTCGGACACAACATTTCGCACTCACACCGTCGCACCAAGCGTCGGTTTGACCCGAACATCCAGAAGAAGACCTACTTTGTGCCTTCGCTGAAGCGCAACGTCACGTTGACGCTCTCGGCCAAAGGCATCAAGGTCATCGACGCCCGCGGAATTGAAGCGGTCGTTCGTGACCTGATGGCGAAGGGAGTGAAGCTCTAATGGCAAAAGCTCAAGATGTTCGACCGATCATCAAACTCAAGTCGACAGCGGGAACCGGGTACACCTACGTGACCCGCAAGAACCGTCGTAACGACCCTGACCGTCTCGTGCTCAAGAAGTACGACCCCGTTGTGCGTCAGCACGTTGAATTCCGCGAGGAGCGATAAATGGCTAAGAAATCAAAGATTGCTCGTAACGAGCAGCGACGGGTCATCGTCGAGCGCTACGCCGAGAAGCGTCTGGAGCTCAAGAAGGCCCTGGTCGACCCCAAGGGAACCGACGAGTCACGCGAAGCAGCCCGCAAGGCGCTGCAAAAGCTGCCCCGCAACGCGAGCCCTGTTCGCCTGCGTAGCCGCGACGCGATTGACGGTCGTCCCCGTGGTGTGCTCAGCAAATACGGCATTTCTCGTGTCCGTTTCCGCGACATGGCACACCGTGGCGAATTGCCGGGCATTACGAAGTCCAGCTGGTAGCTTGCTAATGGCTCGATGACATCGGGCTTTGTTAGCAAAAACACAGTCCGAGGAGGACCAGACCAGATGAACCGCTCAGAGCTCGTTGCAGCTGTTGCAGCAAAGACCGGCCACAGCCAGGCCGCCGTTAACGGTGTCGTTGACGCCATCTTCGACGTTGTTTCCAGCGAAATCGCTAAGGGAGTCAAGGTCACCATTCCAGGTTGGGTAGCTTTCGAGCGCACCAACCGTTCGGCACGTACCGGCCGTAACCCACAGACCGGTGCCACCATTCAGATCCCTGCAAGCAAGGGTGTGAAGGTGTCGGCTGGCTCCAAGCTCAAGGCTTCTGTTAAGTAGTCCTTAGCTAAACACTTCCGGAGGGGGTGAGATCCGAAAGGATCCGCCCCCTCTGAGGTTTTCTGGGCACTACGCTGGTCTGGTGTCAGCACGCGGCCTGTTCCTCTTCCTCTTTGTAGGTGTCGTCTGGGGAACCCCTTACTTCTTTATTGCCCTCGCTCTGGAGGGCTTCTCCACGCCGAGCATTGTCTGGATTCGAGTGCTCATCGGAACACTCGTCTTGCTGCCCATCGCGATCTTCCGCAAGGCGCTCAGACCCGCGCTTAAGTCCTGGCCGTGGGTTCTGGCGTTTGCTGTGGGAGAAATGGTCATTCCCTGGGCGCTGATTACTGAAGCCGAGCAGTCGATCTCGTCAAGTCTGGCCGGCCTTCTGATTACGACGGTCCCATTTATTGCCGCATTGGTCATCGGCCTGATGGGCGATCGCTCGGCTTGGCATCCGATGACGCTGCTTGGCTTGGTGTTGGGATTCTCTGGCGTAGTCGCCCTTGTGGGAATTGACGCGTTCGCCGGCCATATCGCTGTGATTCCTGTCGTCATGATGATCGGGGCAGCCATTGGTTACGCCGTCGCGCCGATTGTGGCCGATCGGAAACTCTCCGATGTGCCCACTCTCGGGGTGATCACCTTGTCCATGGCGATTGTGACCGTGATCTACACGATCCCGGCACTTGGAGTTCTGCCCGGCGAGCTCGAAGCGCTTACGAGCCCGACTCCTTTAATTGCGGTGGGCTATTTGGGCCTGGTGACCTCGGCCATTGCGTTTATCTTCTTCTTCGCCTTAATCAAGGAAATAGGGCCGGGCCAGGCCACCCTGATCACCTACGTCAACGTGGTCGTGGCATTCATCCTGGGTGTGATCTTCCTTAACGAACCACTCACCACAGGATTCATGGTCGGATTCCCCCTCATCGTGGTGGGAAGTTACCTGGCATCACAGCGCCGAGGGGTTTATGTGTCTAAGAAAAAGCGACAGGTCAGTGTGGCGACAGGGGAAATTGGTATCCCCGACCAGCTTTAGAACTCGTCGTCGGCGTCGACCCATAGGTCGTCATCGGAGCGCAGGGTGCTCCAAATGGCGTAGCCAATGATTGCCACTGCAGCGGCGCCAATCGCCATGAGCACGCTCGCGCCAAACCCGACGCTTTCCTTTTGGGGAGCCTTACCGAGGCGGGTGAGGACGGGGTCAAGGTGTGACTCGACCTGGCGGCGGGCCTTGGGGTAGAGGTCATCTCGACCGATGTCGCCTGCCTGGCGGCCTGCATCGCGCAAGAGGTCACCGGCACGCGAGAGCACGTCGCGTTGGCGGTGCCACAGAGTGGTTGCTTCTTCTCCGAGGCGGGCGAGTTCGCGTTCGCGTCGACGTGATAGTTCCATCAGAAACCTCCTGCAAGTAGGCCACTAGTCTCCCAGAAAAACATGTGAGCTGCCTCGGTAGGGCAAACGGAGGCTCAGGGTGGAACTGGCAGGATAGAGCCCATGACTTTGCACACTCACACCGCAACTATCCACACCAACCACGGCGACATCAACGTAGGGCTGTTTGAAAACCACGCCCCAAAGACCGTCAAGAACTTCATCGGCCTCGCCACTGGCGACATCGCATGGACCCACCCGGCTACGGACGATGAGATGACCACGCCTCTCTACACCGACGTGTTGTTTCACCGTGTTATTCCAGGCTTCATGATCCAGGGCGGTGACCCCATCGGCACGGGAACTGGCGGACCGGGCTACAACTTCGACGATGAAATCCACCCCGAGCTCAGCTTCAACGAGCCTTTCTTGCTCGCGATGGCAAACGCCGGAAAGCGCGGCGGCCAGGGAACTAATGGATCCCAGTTCTTCATCACCACCGCACCCACTCCGTGGCTGCTGGGTAACCACACCATCTTCGGTGTTGTTCTCGATGACGAGTCCAGGAAGGTTGTCCAGGCCATTGAGGCGACCCCGACTGGCGCGATGGACCGTCCCGTCCAAGACGCCATCATCCACAAGGTCACCATCTCTGAGGCCTAGTGGCTGACTCCCACAGCG
>CAYXEM010000010.1:0-14976 GCA_964464045.1 uncultured Microbacteriaceae bacterium
AGGTCACCTACCGCGTCGAGGCAACTCGTGCCGGTGAGCGCACTGACTTCGACCGTCTCGTGGTTGACGTTGAGACCAAGCCTTCGATGGCCCCTCGTGATGCCGTTGCATCTGCTGGTAGCACCCTCGTGGCCATCTTCGGCCTCGCTCGCGACCTCAACCAAGAGGCTGAAGGTATTGAAATTGGACCCGCTCCTGTTGAGGTTGCGGCCTCCAGCGAGATGGCTACCCCCATCGAAAGCCTCGACCTCTCGGTTCGCAGCTACAACTGCCTGAAGCGTGAAGGCATCAACAACGTGAGCGAGCTCGTTGCTCTCTCCGAGTACCAGTTGATGAACATCCGTAACTTCGGCCAGAAGTCGGTTGACGAGGTGCGCGACAAGCTCGTTGAGCTTGGCCTCTCGCTCAAGGACACCATGCCCGGTTTCGACGGAAGCGCCTACTACACCGGCGCTGACGACGAGTAATCCGGCCAGAACCTTTTAGTACAAGGAAATAACAATGCCTAAGCCCACTAAGGGACCCCGCCTCGGAGGCGGTCCAGCCCACGAACGTTTGATGCTCGCGAACCTCGCAACCGCGTTGTTCACTCACGGCCGCATCCAGACCACCGAGACCAAGGCAAAGCGCCTTCGTCCCCTGGCTGAGCGCCTGGTCACCTTCGCAAAGCGTGGAGACCTCCACGCTCGCCGTCGCGTGATGACCGTGATCCGCGACAAGTCAGCAGTTCACCGTCTCTTCACCGAGATTGCTCCTTTGGTAGAGCACCGTGAGGGTGGTTACACCCGCATCGTCAAGATTGGCTTCCGTAAGGGAGACAACGCTCCTATGGCCGTCATCGAGCTCGTGCTTGAGCCCGTTGAGAAGAAGCCATCGGCTAAGAAAGCTCGCCTGAAGGAAGAAGCCGAGAAGGCTGCTAAGGAAGCCGAAAAGGCAGCCAAGGCTGCTGAGAAGGCCGCAGCGGCAGAAGCCGCAGCTGTTGAGGCTGACGCTGCTGATGCAGAGGCAACCGAGGCCGTCGAGGCTGAGGCACCTGCTGAAGAGGCTCCCGCAGCAGAGGAAGCTCCTGTTGAAGAAGCTGCCGCTGAGGAAGCACCTGCAGAGGAGGCCCCTGCTGAGGAGCCTGCCGCTGAAGAAGCTCCTGCTGACGAAGCACCCGCTGAGGACGAGCAGAAGTAGCTTGTTTCTCCCTCACACGTGGAGGGTGATGTGCGACTAAGAATTGACCTTGCCTACGACGGCACAGGCTTTTCTGGTTGGGCGAAACAGCCCGAGTTACCAAGCGTTCAAGCAAGTCTTGAAAACGCTTTGGCTCGGGCTTTTCGCATTCCAGAAAGTGATGTTCGCACCGTAGTCGCGGGGCGAACCGATTCGGGAGTTCACGCCACCGGGCAGGTGTGCCACGTGGATGTCGCTGACGCCCTCCTCGAGGAGCTCGTCGGAGAGGACTTCTCCACGCTCGCAACCAGAAGGCTCCGCGGAGCGCTCGGTAAATCAAGCAGTATTCGCGTTATTTCAGTTGATGTCGCGCCCGATGGCTTCGACGCACGATTTTCGCCGCTTCGGAGGCGATACGAATACCGCATCGCCGATGGTCTCTCCGTGAAAGATCCTCGCCAAGCCGGGTACACCCTCTGGATTGACGAGGCCCTTGATGTCGAGTCCATGAACAGTCTCGGGGCTAACTTAATTGGCCTCCACGACTTTGCCAGTTTTTGTCGTCAGCGAGAAGGTGCCACCACCATCCGCAACCTCGAGCAGTATTCGTGGCATCGAGATGACCACCACGTGCTGATCGGAACAGTCGTCGCGGACGCTTTTTGCCACTCGATGGTGCGCTCGCTGGTGGGTGCTGCCGTAGTGGTCGGCAAGGGCGGCGCATCGGTTGGACAGATCGTTGAACTTCGCGACAAGGTCGAGCGCACAAGCGTGTGGAAGACAATGGCTGCTCACGGTCTCACTCTGGTGGAGGTGGAGTATCCGCCCGTTGACGAACTTGCCGCCAGAGCAGAGCGCACAAGGGGTACCAGGGAACTGCCCTCGGATTGAGAATCCTAGAGCTGGGGTGTAATGTTGTCCCTTGGTGTCAGAACAGCTGACACTTCGGTTGAGCCCCCCACCGGGTCGTTTGGACAAACACCCAACGGGGCGGGATACACGAACTCCTCGACACGATGGGATGACGCATGACGCGCACCTTTTCGCCCACTCCGACGGACATCCGTCGCGACTGGCTAGTTATCGACGCCTCGGACGTCGTTCTGGGCCGTTTGGCCTCACACGCTGCAACTTTGCTGCGTGGCAAGCACAAGGCAACGTTCTCACCTCACATGGACATGGGTGACTACGTGATCATTGTGAACGCTGACAAGGTTGTTCTGACCGGCCAGAAGGCTGCTCAGAAGATGGCCTACCGTCACTCGGGTTACCCCGGTGGTCTGTCGGCAGTGAGCTACACCGAACTTCTCGAGAAGAACCCTGTACGGGCTATTGAGAAGGCAATCCGTGGCATGCTCCCCAAGAACACTCTCGGCCGTGAACAGCTGAAGAAGCTGAAGGTTTATACCGGCAGTGAGCACCCCCACGAGGCCCAGCAGCCTCGCCCCTACGAGCTCACTCAGATCGCCCAGTAGTAGCGATTACGGCAGAAGGATTAATGATGGAAAACACCACTGAAGCAACTGAAGCCCCAGAGGTCTTCAGCACTGAAACCCCTGAGCAGGCTGCTCCTGCAGCTCCTCGCGCTCCACTGACCGTTGGTGGTCAGGCTGTGGGTCGCCGTAAGGAAGCTGTCGCCCGTGTGCGCCTGACCCCCGGTTCTGGCACCATTACGGTGAACGGACGCGCATTCGAGGACTACTTCCCGAACAAGCTCCACCAGCAACTGATTACTGACCCCTTCACCCTGTTGAAGCTCGGTGGCTCCTACGACGTCGTTGCCCGCATCACCGGTGGTGGACCCTCCGGTCAGGCTGGTGCACTGCGCCTGGGTATCGCCCGCGCTCTCAACGAGATCGACCGCGAGAACAACCGTGGTGACCTCAAGAAGGCTGGCTTCCTCTCGCGCGACGCTCGCGTGAAGGAACGCAAGAAGGCTGGTCTGAAGAAGGCCCGTAAGGCTCCTCAGTACTCGAAGCGCTAGTCCGTATCGGTCGGACCAGGCTATGGGTCGTTTGTTTTGAACAGACGGCGTCCGAGGACTCGCCAATGGCGACCTGACGGCGCAGCTGGCGCTTGAGCTTTCTCAAGCGGCGGCGTCTGTGTTGACCCATGGTCGTCACGCTGATGAACTCAAAGCCAAAGGACAGCGCCCCCGCGCTGTGATCGGCCGCGACCCGCGAGTGTCGGGACAGTTCTTGTCCTCCGCGGTTGCGGCCGGTTTGGCAAGCTCCGGTATTGACGTTCTTGACGCCGGAGTCATCCCCACCCCGGCGATTGCGCTTTTGGTGCGGGACGCTCACCTCGACTTTGGTGTGATGGTCTCCGCCTCGCACAACTTGGCACCCGACAACGGCATCAAGTTCTTCTCCTATGGCGGAACAAAGCTTCCCGATGAGGTCGAAGACCGCATTGAAGAGGCGCTTGGAACCCAGCCCCTTCGCCCCACCGGCGAAGGTGTGGGGCGGGTGTCTCGCTTCTCGGACGCAGAAGACCGCTACGCGCTTGCGCTGTTGAAGTCTGTTCCCGTCTCGCTCAATGGCCTCCACGTTGTCATCGACTGTGCTCACGGTGCAGCGGCCGGAGTATCGCCCCGGGTCTTCAAAGACGCCGGAGCGGAAGTCACCATCATGGGCGCAGAACCCGATGGCTTAAACATCAACCAGGGATACGGCTCGACCCACCCTGAATTGCTTCAAGAGGCTGTGGTAGAACTCGGTGCTGACATGGGTATTGCCCACGACGGCGACGCCGACCGCACCCTCGCTGTTGATCACACCGGACGTCTCATCGATGGTGACCGGATTATGGCGATTTTGGCGTTGGCGAAGAAGTCCAGGGGTGACTTAGTGGGTGACGGAATCGTCGCCACCGTGATGAGCAACCTTGGACTCCACCGATTGATGCAAGAAAACGGCATCACCGTGCACGAGACCAAGGTCGGTGACCGCTACGTCCTCGAAGAGCTCGCCCGCACGGGATTGATTTTGGGTGGTGAGCAGTCTGGCCACATCATCATGGCCAACCACCAAACCACCGGCGATGGAATCTTGAGCGGCCTGCAACTGGCCAGCGAAGTAGTTCGAAGCGGCCGTACCCTGCACGACTTGGCTAATCAGATGACCGTCTATCCGCAGTTGCTGATCAACGTGTCCGGCGTAGACCGCACGAAGTTGGACGGTGATACTGCTATTGCCGAAGCCGTCGCGAAGGCCGAAGGCGACCTGGGAGAGTCAGGTCGCGTGTTACTTCGCCCCTCCGGCACCGAACCGCTGGTGCGTGTGATGGTGGAAGCGCTTGACCGCGAGGACGCCAAGCGTCACGCGGAGACCATCGCCCAAGTCGTCAAAGACCGCTTGAGCTAAACCTTCCTCAGCGACACCGTGTTGACTCGGTGGTCGTGATCTTTGTGCAAGATCAACGAGGCCCGAGGCCTCGTCGGAAGAATGTTTGCGAACAGGTTGGGCTCATTTACCTCCCGCCAAATGCGTGCCGCCTCAGCGCGCGCGTCGTCTTCATTGAGTTCTGAATAGCGGTGGAAATAGCTCCTTGGGTCGGCGAAGGCACCTTGTTGAAGAGTGAGGAACCGTTCGACGTACCACTGGGCAATGTGGTCTGGTTTCGCATCCACGTAAATGCTGAAATCAAAGAGGTCGCTCACAGCAAGGGCAGACGAGGCCGATGGGGGTTGGAGAACGTTGAGTCCTTCAACGATGAGGATGTCAGGGGAGGTGACCTCCTGGAACTGATCCTCCACCCGGTCATAAAACAGGTGGGAGTAGGCGGGTGCCGAGACGGACTCTACGCCTGATTTCACCTGGGTGACAAAGCGAAGAAGTGCCTTACGGTCGTAGCTTTCCGGGAAGCCCTTCCGGTTCAAGATGCCCCGGTGCTCTAACTCGGCCGTGGGCCACAAGAATCCATCGGTGGTGACCAATTGAACCGTTGGTGTGGAGGGATTGAGAGAAAGTAGCTCACGGAGAATTCGGGAAGTGGTGGACTTACCCACTGCCACACTGCCGGCGACTCCAATCACAAAGGGAGTCACGCGGCCGTTGCTTCCTAAATAGTTGCGAGTTTGGCGGTGAAGCTCCCTCGTTGTCTCGACATAGAGGCCCAGAAGCTCGGCGAGCGGCTGATAAATGTCAGTTACTTCGCGGGCGTCCAACTTGTCACCCGTGGAGCGAATGCGCTGAAGATCCTCGTCGCTGAGTGTGAGGGGCCTGGGGCTTGAGAGTGCGGCCCAGCTCGCCCGGTCGTAGTCATCGAAGGGGCTGCCGTTGACGAAACTGTCGTGGACCGAAGCCATAGATTCCAGGGTAGTGCGCACACGGGCCAGCAAGAGCCCATCGCCTAGACTCGATGCCATGTGTGGAATTGTCGGATATGTAGGCCCTAGGCCAAGCATTGACGTGCTGTTGGCCGGTCTCGGACGCTTGGAATACCGCGGATATGACTCTGCAGGTGTGGCAATTGTGTGCCCCGACAACACCATCCAAACAGCGAAGCGCTCCGGAAAACTCAGTGTTCTGCGCGAACACCTCGAAATCTCCCCCTTGGCCAACGGCCACACCGGAATCGCCCACACTCGCTGGGCAACCCACGGCCCGCCCACTGACGTCAACGCCCACCCGCATCTGGCAGATGGCGGCAAGCTCGCGTTGATCCACAACGGAATCATCGAAAACTACATGGAGCTCCAAGCCGAGCTTCGTGAACAGGGAATCGAATGTGTCTCTGACACTGATAGCGAAGTCGCTGCGCACCTTGTCGCACGCGCATACAACGAATCCGGTGATCTCACCGAGGCGCTTCGTCAGACGGTAAACAAGCTAGAAGGTGCGTTCACCCTGTTGGTTGCCCACCAAGATCAACCGGGAGTGGTTGTCGGCGCTCGCCGTAACTCACCACTTGTGGTCGGACTGGGTGATGGCGAAAACTTCCTCGCCTCTGACGTTGCTGCGTTTGTGGAACACACACGTCACGCCATGGCCCTTGGCCAAGACCAGGTTGTGACCATTACTGAATCGGGCGTGAGCGTCACCGACTTTGACGGCAACGCCGTCGAACCCGAGCGCTTCACCGTGGACTGGGATGCTTCCGCTGCTGAAAAAGGTGGCTGGCCAAGCTTTATGGCCAAGGAGATCTCGGAACAACCAGAAGCAGTTGCGAACACGCTGCGCGGTCGTCTCGATGAGTCGGGCGCGCTGAGTGTCCCTGAACTAGAACCACTATTTGAGGGCGAGCCGGTCAACCGCGTGGTCTTCGTGGCCTGTGGAACCGCCGCCTACGCGGCAATGGTCGGTGCTTATGCGATGGAAAAGTGGGCACGGATCCCTGCCAGCGTCGAGCTCTCCCACGAATTCCGTTATCGCGGCGCCGTCATTGAACCTGGCACCTTGGTGGTGTCAGTAAGCCAGTCCGGTGAAACGATGGACACATTGATGGCTGTTCGTCATGCCGCCGAATCCGGTGCGAAAACTCTGTCGATTTGTAACACCCAGGGTGCAACGATTCCTCGCGAATCTGACGCGACGCTCTATACCCATGCGGGGCCTGAAGTCGCAGTAGCCTCCACCAAAGCCTTTTCTGCCCAGATTGCAGCGAGCTATCTCCTCGCTCTTACCTTCGCAGACAATCGCGGGACACTGCCCGATTCTGAGCGAGCTGAACTTGTCCAGGCCCTGGTGAAGACTCCGGGCTGGATGGAAGAAATGGTCCAAACTGGTGGCCGCATTCGCGAACTCGCCGGTTGGATGGCCGACACCCGGTCGGTGTTGTATCTTGGCCGCCACGTTGGCTTCCCGGTTGCCCTTGAGGGTGCTCTGAAGCTCAAAGAACTTGCCTACATTCACGCCGAGGGATTTGCCGCGGGAGAGCTGAAGCACGGCCCAATTGCCCTGATTGAACCAGGCCAAATTGTGTTCGTCGTGGTGCCAAGCCCACGAGACCCAAGCTCGCTGCACTCAAAGGTGGTCTCCAACATCCAAGAGATTCGTGCCCGTGGAGCACGTGTAATTGCGATCGCTGAGCGAGGTGACGCAGCCGTCTTGCCGTTTGCGGATGAAGTCATTGGCATCCCACCCGCACCGACCTACATTGAGCCACTGCTCGCCGTGATTCCGCTGCACATTTTTGGCATGGAGCTTGCCCAGGCGAAGGGGCTTGATGTGGATCAGCCCAGGAACCTCGCCAAATCTGTCACCGTCGAATAGAAGGTGAATGCGTGATCATCGGAGTAGGCGTCGACACGGTTGACTTGGCGCGGTTTGGTCGCGTCTTAGAGCGCACTCCTGCACTACGAAACCGCCTGTTTGGAGACGTTGATACTGCCGGTCTTGGTGAAGGTGATGCTGAAGTCTCATCGCTCGCAGCCCGATTCGCAGCAAAAGAAGCGGCACTCAAAGCTCTCGGGGGAAACATTGCGGGCTTTAGTTGGCACGACATTCAAGTGGAGCGACACCCAGGCCTCGCCCCGACACTCAAGATTCGCGGTGGTGCGCTCACCCGCGCCCAAGAGCTTGGTGCCACGAGATGGCATCTCTCGCTGAGTCACGACGGCCCCGTCGCCACGGCGTTGGTTGTCGCAGAGGGGCCAGACAATGCGTGAGCTAAGAATTTCTCCCTCAGCTATTTCCGAAAACGTGTCCAAGTTGATTGCCCAGGCTGGGACCGACCACTCGATGGTTGTCGTGAAGGCTGACGGTTACGGACACGGAATGGAGTTGGCTGGTCGCGCTGCACTAGAGGGTGGAGCAAACTGGCTGGGAACTGCGGATATTGATGAGGCGCTGACTCTTCGTCAGTCTGGAATTACGGCGCCGGTTTTAGCCTGGCTCATTGGTCCATCGTCGAACGTATCTGGTGCAATTGAGCACGGAATTGATCTGGGTGTATCGAGCATTGGTCAGCTCGAACACATCGCCGCGAGCGCCTCGGTTGCCCAGCCCGCATTCATTCACGTGAAGGTTGACTCGGGGATGGGTAGAGGAGGCGCGCTACCCGCTGACTGGGAGTCGTTGTTCTCGCGGGTTAGTGCGCTTCAGGCTGAGGGTCGGATTGTGGCACGTGGAATCTTCACCCACATGTCTCTGCGTGACACAGACAGCGACCATCGCCAAGGCGACGTGTTCCTGGAGGCAATCGAAGCGCTTGAGGGTCATGGAGTGATGCCGGAGCTTCGTCACGCGGCTTCAAGTACCGCTGCGGCCAGAAGCGCCGAGCTTCGATTCGACATGGTGCGACTTGGCATTGCAAGCTATGGAATTGCACACACCCCAGAGCAGGAAGCACTGAACCTTCGCCCGGCAATGCGCCTTCGGGGCCAAATCATTGTGGTGAAACGACTCCCCGCAGGCCATGGTGTCGGTTATGACTTGACCTATATGACCAAGAAAGATTCGACGGTTGCTCTTGTGCCACTGGGCTATGCCGACGGGGTTCCACGTCACGCGTCGTCGATTGGTCCTGTCAGCCTGGGTGGAAAGCGATTTACGGTGTCTGGTCGCGTCTCGATGGATCAAATCACCATTGACGTGGGCGACTACCCCGCACAGGTGGGCGAGTGGGTGAGCGTGTTTGGCGACCCAGCGCTCGGGGATCCTCACGTGAGCGAATGGGCTGAGGCAATCGGCACCAACACCTACGAGATCGTGACTCGTATCGGATCTCGCGTGCCGAGGATCACCGAATGAGTGTGTTGAGCGTCGATAGCTCAGACGAGATGTTTGCCCTGGGCAAAACACTGGCGAGCGTCCTCGAGGCAGGAGATGTGGTCGTTCTGCACGGGCCTCTGGGAGCAGGCAAGACGACCCTCGTGCGGGGCTTAGGTGAAGCGCTCGGGGTAGAAGGAATGATTCAAAGTCCCACCTTTGTGGTGGCCCGTGTGCACAAAAGAATCGACTCTTCGAAGCCGCAGCTCGTCCACGTAGATGCGTATCGATTGAACCACCACGATGAACTTGTTGACCTTGACATTGATGTTGACCACTCGATCACACTCATCGAGTGGGGTCGGCCTTATGTCGAGCACATTGTGGACGAATGGCTTGATATTGATATTCAACGCCCCGCAGATGAGGCCGAGGTGATCAACCTCGAGGAGGCCGATCAAGGCACCAGAATCGTCACACTCAGTACGCATAGTGCTACGGGTGGCACAAGTCATCGTTTTGACGATGTGATGGAGGCGCTCAATGCTTCTCACCATTGATTCATCAATCGGAACGGTCGTGGGAGTTACCGGTCTCCAAGGAAACTGTCTCTCCAGCGCATCGGTAGAAGACCGCCGAAGCCACGCCGAGGCAATTGGTCCACTGATTTCCCGCGCGCTCACTGACGCCACGATCACACCCGCTGATATCACCGGGGTTGTGATGGGGGTGGGGCCGGGCCCGTTCACAGGTCTTCGAGTGGGGATGGCCGCGGCGATTGCTTTCGCAAAGGGCCGAGGAATTCCCTTGCTTCCGGTATTGAGCCACGACAGTGCCGCATGGGATATTGAAAAAGACACCGTTGTGGTCAGTGACGCCAGGCGCGGTGAGCTGGCGGTGACGAGGTACCAGCCAGTGGATGGCAGATCATTTGCATCCAAGGCGGCCGACACCACATTGATTTCGCGAAGTGATATCCCTGAGGGAGCCACCGAGCATGAGGGTGCTGATGTCGTGTGGCTCGAAAGTGTTGACTCCTGCCGTTTGGCACGGGCGGTGCTGTGGTACCAGCATCACGGGGTGGAGCTGGTTTCGGACCAAGCGGTGTACTTGCGTGCTCCAGACGTGACGATGCCCACATGAGTGTGACTATTCGCCGGGCCACGGTCTCTGATGTTGATGCTCTTTGGGGGCTCGAGCAGGGCCTGTTTCTCAATGACGCGTGGTCGCGGGAGCTTTTTGTGGACGAGATTGGTCATCCCTTTTCGTACTACTTGGTGGCCGAAGACGGTGGGGAGATCGTGGGGTATGCCGGCCTTCGCGCTGCGCCCGAGAACGCCGACCAAGGCGATATTCAAACGTTGGCCGTGGTTCCACAGCTTCGCGGCCAAGGCCTGGGACGAACTCTTCTTGGCCAGCTGATGAAGGAAGCAGAAAACAGGGGAGTGAACGCGCTGTTCCTCGAGGTGCGTGCCGACAATCCTGTCGCGATCGCGCTCTATGACTCGGTGGGCTTTCACGAGATTGATCGACGTCACGGCTACTATCAGCCAGACGGTGTTGACGCCGTGGTCATGGTTCGAGCTGACGGCATGAAAACAGAGGGTGGTGCATCGACGTGAGCGCTCCCTCGACACCACTCGTGCTCGGCATTGAAACCAGTTGTGATGAAACCGCGGTCGGCATTGTCAGGGGCGGCCAGCTACTGGCGAATGTGATTTCTTCGTCGATGGAACTCCATCGCCGCTTCGGTGGTGTTGTGCCCGAAGTTGCGGCACGGGCGCACCTAGAAGCGATTCCTTCCGTCATCGACCAAGCGGTCGCAGAGGCAGGAGTCAGCCTCGACGATATAGACGCTGTTGCCGTCACCTCCGGTCCTGGTTTGGCGGGGGCGCTGATGGTGGGAGTGGGAGCAGCCAAAGGTCTGGCCCAGAGCCTGAGCGTTCCGCTCTATGCGGTCAACCATTTGGTGGGCCACGTGAGTGTTGAGTTGCTCACGTCGGAGGGTCGAGACCTTGAGCTTCCGACCATTGCGCTCCTGGTCTCGGGTGGCCACACGTCACTTCTTTTAGTCCGCGACATCGTCGATGACGTGGTCGTCCTCGGCGACACGATCGACGACGCGGCAGGTGAGGCGTTCGACAAGGTTGCCAGGCTGCTGGGGCTTCCTTATCCCGGCGGTCCAGAAATAGATCGAGTGGCCAGGGCTGGAAATCCAAAGGCGTATTCGTTCCCTCGTGGTCTCACTCACCCCAAGGACCAAGAAAAACACCGTTTTAACTTCTCGTTCTCTGGGCTGAAGACCGCAGTCGCCAGGTGGTGGGAACAACACGGTGATAGCGACGATGAGCAGCTGATCGCCGATGTGGCCGCATCATTCCAAGATGCCGTCGTTGACGTCTTGGTCACTAAGGCGTTGGATGCCTGCAACGAACACGGAGTGAAGCGTCTCGTATTAGGTGGGGGAGTCGCCGCTAATGGCCGTTTGCGTGAAGTAGCCGAGGCTCGATGCGCGGACGCAGGAGTAGATCTTCGGGTCCCACCGCTTTCGCTGTGTACGGATAACGGCGCGATGATTGCTGCTCTCGGTGCTGAACTGATCTCTAGAGGCCGGCATGCTTCCGATATTGGCGTTTCCGCAGATCCCACCCTGGCCGCCTCGATTGCCCAGGCAGGCCTGCCGCCCAAACGCCATGTGTCAGATGAGGATCTCGGCGAGTGGATAAACCAACGTGACGCCGAAGAGCCCTCGGACCAGGCAGAGTTTGTCGAGCAGGTCGACCAGGCCATCACGGGAATGCAGCCGACGATTACTCCGCCGAGTAGGAGAGTAAACAAGGCACGACGCACCTGGCTTCCCACCATCGCTTCGTCGCTTGGAGTCTTGGGCCTCGCCCTCTCGCCCGCTTTCGGTGTCGGGCTCATTCCATCGATCCTGGCCACCATTTTTGGTCAGGTCGGACTCCGCCAACACCCGGCTAAGCGCGGTCGCTTGATTGTCGCCCTCGTCTTGGGCTATCTCGGAATCGCGGTGTCCACTGTGATTGCCAGTGTCTTGGTGACGCCTTTTATCCGCGCCCTGTTGGTGGCGTGGGGGATATTGCTTCCCTAGTTGCTCACGCGAGTGGCGGCGATTGCTACCTTTTTTCCGCTAATCCTGGTGAGAAATAGAGTCTTCGAGGCAGGGCCAGAGAGTGGAAGCTGCTTGCGAAGTGATGCGGGGTCTACGTCGAAACCACGCTTTTTGATTTCGAGGGTTCCCACTTGATTAGCTCGCACCCATTTGGCCAAGTCTTTCGGCTTGGGAGATAACACCTCTTCCACGGCAAATGCGGTGGCAAAGGGTGTGGGCTGGTGTGAATCGGCGCTGAAATAGGCGATCGACGAATCAATCATTCGTCCTCCGAGTGAGCGCGCGACATCGCCAATAAGCCGTGCGCGAATAATTGCCCCATCGGGTTCGTAGAGAAACTCGCCAAGCTCGCCTACTTCGACATCTTCGGTGTCACCCGGCGCGCTGAGGGTGTGACTTGAGGTGGGTCCGATGATGAGGGCGCTTCTGGTGACACCCTCAGTCTTTAGCGCACTGCTCCACAACACCATTTCGACGACATCGCCCCCTGCGCTCACCCATTGCGCCTCCATGTCGTCAGGGATGAGGCCACGGTCCATGCCGGGGGCGAGCTTCACCCCGCTGGGCAATGTGCGTGCAATCTCAAACGCCACATCAAGAGACGGCGACCAATCGTCGGGGTTAGTGAGACGAGTGACCCCATCTCGCCGGGCAGGATCGAGCCAGGCCGATTCGACCAGAGAGAGATCAATGGATTCGAGAGTGGTGTTTTCCACCTTCGCGTTGTCAAACGATGCCACGTTGAAGTTGGCTACGGCGGCGGTAAGGGGGTCGGCCTCAACAGACAACACGTCGAGGCCGAGCGCGGCAAAGGCCATTGAGTCTCCGCCGATTCCACACCCTAAGTCCGCGACCGACTTAAGCCCTGCTGTCTGGAAGCGGCCGGCGTGATGGGCCGCGACGCTCAGCCGGGTGGCTTGTTCAAGGCCCGCCTCGGTAAAGAGCATCGATTTCGCAAACTCAGCGAATTTGGGCACAGCTTTTCGCCGCAACCGCACCTGTTCGATGGCGTGGTGGATTCGCTCCTGGGGATGTCCTGCAGCGCGCAACTTCGACACTGTTCCCACAAGGTCATCCAGGGACGATTGCTCACCAAGCGCATTAATCAGCGACAGCGTCTCCGGCTGAAACAGGGCGCTGGAATCGAGTGAACTCACTCCTCCATTGTGACAGTCGCCTAAGCTGTGAACTTTGGCACTCGTATTGCATGAGTGCTAATTCTTTCGCTACAGTTGTGGTTAGCACTCAACCACTGAGTGTGCTAATTCAACGTCTTACGAAAGAGGTCAACTGTGTCGGTTTCCATCAAGCCGCTCGAAGATCGCGTCGTGATCAAGCAGGTCGAAGCAGAGCAGACCACCGCGTCTGGTCTGGTTATTCCAGATACCGCCAAGGAAAAGCCCCAGGAAGGCGAAATCGTCGCTGTGGGCCCAGGCCGTATGGCTGGCGACAAGCGTGTTCCCCTCGACGTTTCCGTCGGTGACCGAGTTCTCTACTCGAAGTACGGCGGAACCGAGGTGAAGTTCGGCGCTGACGAGTACCTTGTGCTCTCGGTGAAGGACGTGCTCGCAGTAGTCGAGCGCTAGACGCCAAATACACATCTACTGAGGGCTCCGGGAAACCGGGGCCCTCAGTGCTTTTCGGGCAGATAGTCTTTGCTCGTGAGTGGAGAGCGTGACATCAGACACGGCTATTTCTATGCCATCTCCGCCTATTTGCTATGGGGTATTTTCCCGCTCTATTTCGTCGCGCTCGCTCCCACCAGGCCCCTGGAAATTCTCGGCTGGCGAATCATTTTGTCTCTGCTGTTGTGCGTTGTGATTCTGGCGGTTCAAGGCTCGCTTACCACCACGCTTGGGCTGTTGCGAGATCGAAAGACCGCGATACTCACGGCCGCCGCGGGGGTGTTTATCGCCATTAACTGGGGCGTGTTTGTGTTTGCGACACAGACCGGACACGTCGTGGATGCCGCGCTTGGATATTTCATCAATCCGCTGGTGACTGCGCTGCTTGGGGTCCTAGTACTTCGCGAGTCACTTCGCAGGCTGCAGTGGGTGGCCCTGACGCTTGGTGGTGTGGCGGTTGTCGTTCTGGTGCTTGCCTATGGCCAATTCCCCGTCATTGCTGTGAGCCTTGCCTTTTCTTTTGGCCTATATGGCCTGGTCAAGAAAATGTTGGGCCAGATGGGTGCTCTCCAAGGGCTTGCGTTGGAATCTCTGTGGGTGACACCTGTGGCGTTAGCGCTGTTGTGGTGGGAAGCAGGACATGGCGGCCTTGATATGGGCGCAATTGGCTCAGCGCACACCGCGCTGCTATTGCTCGCCGGGGCGGTGACCACCGCGCCATTGCTGCTGTTTGCAGCAGCGACCAGACGGCTGCCACTGAGCACGGTGGGCTTTATTCAGTACATGAACCCGGTGTTACAGGCGATCGTGGGAATCGTGATTCTGAGCGAACCAATGCCTCCTGAGCGGTGGTGGGGGTTTGCGATCGTCCTGGTTGCATTGGCCGTTTTCGCCCTAGATTCCGCGAAAACACTCAGCCACCGGTCCCGTTCGCCGAAATTTTAGGAATTTCTCACTTACACGTTGTTACAGGGATGTAATCTTTCCGCCTTGGAACCGTGATGTATCTACGCCTAACATTGGATATTGGCTGTGTTTAAGCAGTCGCTTTTCCTTTGGGAAAAACAATTCAATGTAAGGAGCATCATGAGCGTTATTTCAAAGGCTGGGAGTGGCATTGCCATTCTTGCTGCCTCGGCTCTGGTCCTCGGTGGTTGCGCAGCGGGTTCCGCTGAGCCTGCTGCTGAAGAGGCCGCCGAGGAAACCTCGTCAGAGCCCGTAGGCGACCTGACCCTGAAGATCGGTACTGCTCTTCCGCAGACCGGTAACCTCGCATTCCTCGGACCCCCCGAAGAAGCTGGTGTAGCCCTCGCTGTCGCAGACATTAATGCTGCTGGCGCAGGAATCACCGTCGAGGTTGAGTGGGGTGACTCGGGTGACACCGACAACAAGGCATACGAAACCGAGA
>CAYXEM010000011.1:0-14963 GCA_964464045.1 uncultured Microbacteriaceae bacterium
AATCAACCTTGTACTGCACGTGGGTTCTCCGGATATCACCGGGTTTCATCCGCTCCTCACCGCATTTCAAGCAGTGGATGTATGGGACACGGTGATACTCACCGAATCAGCGACGATGAGCATCGAATGCCGCGCAGGCTTTGATGCGTCGATGGTTCCGCTCGATGATTCAAACATTTCGTGGCGCGCGATTGAACTGCTTCGCGCACACCATCACCTGGATGCCAACGTGTCCATTGAGATTGATAAGACCATTCCTATTGCAGGGGGCATGGCGGGCGGCTCCGCCGATGCCGCGGCCACCATCCTCGCGGCGACCATGCTGTGGGAAACAGACGTGCCCCTGCACGAACTATTTGACATCACCCGGGCGCTGGGCTCAGATGTGCCCTTCTCGATGGTGGGTGGCCAAGCAATCGGCCGTGGCCGAGGCGATGTATTGCAATCCATCGACGTCGAGCAGCCCCTTCACCTTGTGGTCGTAATGTCAGATGGCCACCTCTCCACCCCAAAGGTGTATGCCGAGCTTGATCGACTCCGAGCCGAGCAAATCAAGGTTCCAGACGCTCTTGACGAGGACTTCCTTGACGCGTGGCGCCGAGGTGATGCCGAAGCTCTCGCACCTCTGCTGCATAACGACCTTGAACCGGCAGCCCTGTCGCTGATGCCCCAACTCGGGAACACGTTAGATCAGGTCACTGCCGCGGGAGCACTAACAGCAATGGTGTCTGGTTCCGGCCCCAGTGTGATTGGCCTTGCGCGTTCTGCTAAGCACGCTGCGGAGATCGAAGCTGCGCTTAAAGGCTTTGGCCTTCGCGCTATTTCGACTCAGTCGACTCCACGGTCTGCTCATCTTCAGCAAGGTCCTGCGGGGCAAACAGGCTCGCCAGAATAAGCACGCCTGCGCCGCCGACCAAGGCAATATCGGCAACGTTTCCCACAAAGAACCCTGCGTAGTCGAGGAAGTCGACGATGTGTCCGGTAGCAAAGCCAGGCTCGCGGAAGAGTCGATCAAATAAGTGGCTCACTGCACCACCGAGGAGGGCACCAAGGCCTAAGGCCCATGACCAGTGATGGGGACGAAGGCTAAACCAGGTCAGACCCGCCACGGCGATCGCCGCAACAATACTCAACACCCAGGTGTGCTCTGCGGCGAGGCCAAAAGCTGCACCGGGGTTATAAACCAGGCGAAGGCCGAAGAGATCTCCCCATAGCGGCTGGTACTCGCCAAAGTTCAAGGTCGACTCAGCCCACCATTTGCTGGCCTGGTCAAGCGCAATCCACACCACGGCCTGGATAGAAATCCACAGCGATGCTGTCGTCCACCGAGGTCTGGTGCTCACAATGATCCATTCGTGTTGGTGAGATAGGGGCCATACGGCCCCCACGAGTATTCCATGCTCACCTATTCAGGGGATTCAATGTGGAGGCTGAGCGAGCGCAACAGGCCCACCAGTTCTTGCCGCTGGGCTGAGTTGAGCGGCTCGAGGGCTCGTTGTTCTGCGGCTAAGAGATCATCCAACGCGCGGTCGACCAGTTTCTTGCCAGGCTCCGCCAACGCCACCACGACGCGTCGGCCATCGTCAGAATCCGGCCGTCTGCTCACAAGCCCTCGCGCCTCAAGGCGATTGATTCGGTTGGTCATGGCGCCGCTTGTGACGAGGGTTTGCGCCATGAGAGCGGTCGGTGTGAGTTGGTAGGGCTTGCCGGCTCGGCGCAGTGTGGCCAACACATCAAATTCCCACACGTCTAAACCGTGAACGCTGAAGACCGCACGGCGCAGGCGCTCGAGGTGTTTGGAAATGCGGGTGACCCGGGAGAGAACCTCCAAAGGCTTGAAGTCCACATCGGAGCGTTCTGAGCGCCACGCTTGGACAATTCGGTCGACGTCGTCAAAGCGTTCTGGCATCCCCCTATTATCGGGTCTGGCAGACTGTATGGGCGCATGACGCAATCCGCCTTGGTGTAACGGCAGCACGACAGCCTTTGGAGCTGTTAGGTCTAGGTTCGAATCCTGGGGGCGGAGCCAATTTTTAACTCTCTCCGGGCATGCCCGCCCCGGAATGCCTGCAGGGGCAATAAAGTAGAGGCATGAGCCCCTCTCCGCTGGCCGCTGTTGTGCTGGCCGCTGGGCAGGGAACCCGAATGAAATCGGCTACTCCCAAGGTGTTGCATCCGCTTGCCGGCGTTCCCCTCATCGGACATGTCTTAGCCACCGCCGAAGCTCTCGACCCAGAACAACTTGTCGTGGTGGTCCGTCACGAAGCAGAGCGCATCCGCGAGGCCGTCGAAGCGCACAGTGACGTTGCGGTCTGCGTTGATCAAGACGACATCCCGGGTACGGGTCGAGCTGTCGAGGTGGCTTTGGCTGAAATCCCCGAGCAGTGTGAAGAAGTTGTTGTCTTGAGTGCCGATGTGCCTCTGCTCGACTCTGAAACACTTCAGGCGGTATTGGCCTATCACCGGGAATCCCATGCGGCTGTCACCATCCTCAGCACGATTGCCGATGACCCCACGGGCTATGGACGAATCGTCCGAGACGAATCAGGTCACGTCACCGCGATTGTGGAAGAAGCAGACGCGAGCGACGATGTGAAAGCGCTCGCCGAGATTAACTCTGGGACTTACGTGTTTAGCCGTGCGGCTCTCGCGGCTGCCCTTCCTGAGCTTGGTACCACGAACGCTCAAGCCGAGAAGTACCTCACCGATGTCATTTCTCACCAGGTATCAGCGGGGGGAGTAGTTGACGCAGTCGTGGTGGAAGACGCCTGGTTACTGGAGGGAATCAACGATCGTATTCAGCTTTCTGCTACCCAGCGCCGCTTGAACGACATGATTATCCGCGGATGGCAGCGAGACGGTGTCAGCATTCCAGACCCACACTCTGTGTGGATCGACCTTTCTGTTCAACTCTCCAAAGACGTCACTATCTTGCCGGGGGTTCAACTCCAGGGCGCATGCGTCATCGGCGAAGGGGCAACGATTGGCCCCGATTCGACACTGACCGACACCGACGTTGCTGCAGGGGCAACTGTGGTGCGCACCGTGGCTAACGACGCTGAGATTCACGAAAATGCTCAGGTCGGACCGTTTTCGTATCTTCGACCCGGCACCGTCATCCTCGAAGACGGCAAAGTGGGCACCTTCGTTGAGACCAAGAACTCCACGATTGGGCGCGGTGCCAAAGTTCCTCACCTGAGCTACATCGGCGATGCAGAAATCGGCGACGGTGCCAATATCGGTGCCGGAACCATCACCGCCAACTACGACGGCGTGAACAAACATCGCACCGTTGTCGGGGCACACGCGCGCACCGGTTCAGACAACGTCTTCGTCGCTCCGGTTGAAATTGGCCAAGGCGCTTACACCGCTGCTGGAACTGTGGTGCGCCGATCGGTCCCCGCAGGTGCACTCGCCGTTACGGCAGCAAGCGTGAGAAATATTGACGGCTGGGTGGAAAAAAACCGCCCAGGAACCTCTTCTGCTGAGGCGGCCGCCTCAGCAGCGACGACCGAAAACGGGAAGTAAGGCAAGGACGCTATGGCCCTGGTGACAGCAAACAAGAAGAACCTCATTCTGGTGTCGGGAAGGGCCCACCCCCAACTCGCACAGGACGTGGCCAAAGAGCTCGACAGCGAGCTGTTGGAGACCGAGGCTCGCACATTCGCCAACGGTGAGATCTACGCCAGGTTCGGCGAAAGCGTTCGAGGAGCCGATGCTTTTGTGATCCAATCTCACACCCACCCGATCAACGAGTGGTTGATGGAGCAGTTGATCATGGTCGATGCGCTCAAGCGCGCAAGTGCCAAGCGCATCACCGTGGTGGCGCCGTTCTACCCTTACGCCCGGCAAGACAAGAAGGGTCGCGGCCGCGAACCCATCTCGGCAAGGCTTGTAGCTGATCTATACAAAGCAGCAGGTGCTGATCGCATCATGAGCATCGATCTCCACGCGTCGCAGATTCAGGGCTTCTTTGACGGACCCGTTGACCACCTCTTTGCCATGCCCGTGCTCCTTGAGCACTTCCAGAAGAGCTTGAGCAGCGACGACCTCACCGTGGTGAGCCCCGACATGGGTCGTGTTCGCGTGGCGGACATTTGGAGTGACAAGTTGGGTGCTCCACTGGCGATTATCCATAAACGCCGTGACCCCAGAGTGCCAAACCAGGTCTCAGTTCACGAGATTGTGGGTGAGGTGGAAGGCCGAGTCTGTCTCCTGGTTGACGACCTCATCGACACTGGCCGCACAATTCAAAAGGCAGCCGAGGCACTGAAGAAAAACGGCGCCAAGGGTGTTGTGGTCGCGGCCACCCACGCGGTGTTCTCTGACCCTGCCACGGAAGTACTGCAGGATCCTTCAATCGACCAGGTGGTCGTGACGGACACCCTTCCGCTTCCCGACCACAAGCGCTGGGACCGTTTGACGGTTCTTCCCATCGCGCCGCTTCTTGGCCGAGCCATTCGAGAAGTCTTTGATGATGGTTCGGTGACCTCGATGTTTGACGGTCAGGCCTAAACTTTCGCTAAGGTTTTGCGTTCGTTCGCTTAACGGGTTGACGAAGAATCGTCTTTAGTTTTGTGGCATCGACTCTGCGGGCATCGCTGAGATACACCTCGTGGTGATAGCCGTTGAAGGTGAGGTTGTGCTCGGGCATGAACGTGGAGTGAAGGCGCTCTAAGACTGGAGCTTCATCTGCATAAGGCCCAATGTGCAGGACTTGGGCGCAAAGTCCCTCCTCGAACACTTCTAACCTGACAGCTGATGAATCCAGCCCTTTTTTGCGGAGCACCTCTGATTGTGCCCACTCGAGGTCGGAGCCTGTGAGAGCGTCGGGCATCATGATCATGAGAGTCCACTTCCACTCATCACGGCGATTGTCCGGGTACGCCGAGTGGTCATCCGCCCACCAAACGCCCTCGAGTGGCGGCACAGCGAAATCTGCCCCGAGTGCTTTTTGTTGAAATTTCAGGGTGTAGGCAAGGGGGTAGAGAAGCTCGATAGCCGAAGTGAACTGCTCTGATTCTGGCGCGCCCGCACCATCGATCATCAAATACTTGACAGAGGGCAGGGTGATGAGATTGAAGTCCGGCTTCGCACTAAAAAAGTCTTTGCGCGTTTTTTTGAAGTCAATCTTTTCAATCTGGGCCACGACACGATCCTGGCAGGAAGATTCGAACGGCTCAATTTCTCGCCTTAGGTGGTTCAACTGGGACCTTTAGGGTGTTGCTGTGACCACCTTGAAGCGACAACTGGGCTTGGTCGGCTCAATGGCAATTGGCATGTCTGCCATGCTCGGCGCCGGGGTTTTCTATGTCTGGGCTCCTGCCTATGAGCGCGCAGGGTCATGGCTTCTGGTGTCCCTCGTCCTTGCCGGGGTAGTCGCAACGCTCAATGGGCTCTCCACCCTTCAACTAGCCATTCAGATGCCTGTATCGGGTGGAATCTATTCCTACGGCCGCCACTACCTTGGCCACTATCCAGGCTTTATGGCCGGATGGTTGTTCCTCACCGGCAAGATTGGATCGGCGGCGGCCATTGCCTATGTGGCGGCGAGTTACCTCGCCCCAGACTTCGCAAAACTAATCGCGGTGGCCGCCATTTCAGTGATGAGTGCACTGATCATGAGCGGTATTCGACTTGCTGCACGAGTGAGCATCGTCATGTCCGTGGTCGTTGCGCTAGGCCTTCTCTGGCTGGCCTTGCCCCGCCAGATTTGGGCGGAACCCATCACCCTCGGGGCAGACGGATCCCTGATCGGGGTGGTGAGTGCTGCGGGTCTGATCTTCTTCGCGTTTGCCGGTTACGCCCGTATGGCAACCCTCGGGGAAGAAGTGGTCAACCCCGCGCGTGTGCTTCCAAAAGCGATCATTGGCGCTCTGTGGGTCGTATTTGTTATTTACTTCGTGGTGGCCACGGCGGTCATGCCCCATCTTCAACAAAGCGCATCAACCTCGACCTCACCGCTTGTGGTCTTAGCAGGCTCCACCCCGTGGTTGGTGGTTGCTCTCGCCTCAGTTGCATCACTGGGCTCACTCCTGGCAATCCTCGCGGGGCTTAGTCGAACAAGCCTCGCTATGGCCAGAAATTCCGACCTGCCTAAGACGTTGGCCACAATCTCACGCAAGACCGGGGGACCGGTGGTTTCTGAGGTAGTCATCGCAGTGTTGGCCATCACCTTGGTGATCGTTACCAACCCGTTGTGGCTCGTGGGACTCTCCAGCGCGGGGGTCTTGACCTATTACGCGATTGGCCATGCCAGCGCATTGAGGCAACCCGCATCCGAGCGAATCGTATGGCGGGTAGTTCCAGCACTTGGGCTTGTGCTGTGTGCACTCTTGATTGTCACGTTGCCGTGGCAGTCACTGCTGGCAGCCATAGTGTCGGCTGCGCTTGGCTCGCTCTGGTTTGTCCTCAGTAGAGCGAAGTCTTCGAACTAGTCGGTCTGTACTTCGCTGCGGTCACCCGACCACAGCGTGTGGAAGACACCTTGCTTGTCCACGCGACGGTAGGTGTGAGCACCAAAGAAGTCACGCTGGCCCTGGATCACGCTTGCGGGCAGGCGGTCACGTCGAATCTGGTCGTAGTAGGCAAGCGACGACGCGAATGCGGGAACAGGGACTCCAGCATCTACTGCACGGTGAATCACATCGCGCCAGGCGCTTTGGGCCGACACGAGTGCTTCGGTGAAGTACGGAGCGCTAATCAGCAGCGGCAAGTCTGGCTGTGCTCGGTAGGCCTCGGTGATGCGGTTTAAGAACTGGGCGCGAATGATGCAGCCCGCACGCCAAATACGGGCAACTTCAGCGCGGTCAATCGACCAGTTGTATTCCACGCCGCCCTGAGCAATGGCATCAAAGCCCTGAGAGTAGGCGACAATCTTCGAGGCGTAGAGGGCTTGACCCACGGCATCGACAAATCCATCGACATCATCGATTCCTCCGGCACTGTCAGGGCCCGGCAAGTGGGCTGCGGCCTGGCGCTGAATTGCGGAGGAGGAGATTGCGCGAGCAAATACAGCTTCGGCAATACCGGTGACGGGGACACCGAGACCCACTGATGTCTGAACCGTCCAGACGCCAGTTCCCTTGGAACCAGCCTGGTCAACAATGACGTCGACCAGGGGCTTTCCGGTTTCGGCGTCTACCTGGGCAAGAACTTCAGCGGTGATGTCAATGAGGTAGCTCTCAAGCTGGCCTTCATTCCACTTGCGGAAAATGTCTGAGATTGCTTGTGGCTCTAAACCTGCGACGTTGCGCAGTAGGTCGTATGCCTCGGCGATCAGCTGCATGTCGGCGTATTCGATGCCGTTGTGGATCATCTTCACGAAGTGTCCCGCGCCATCGCTTCCCACGTGGGTGACACATGCTTCACCTTCGGCAACGGCTGCGATTGACCTCAAGATTGGGCCGAGGGTGTTCCAGGCCTCAACGGAGCCACCGGGCATGATCGAGGGGCCATTGAGTGCCCCTTCTTCACCACCGGAGATTCCTGCGCCGACAAAGTTGAAGCCCTTCGCCGCGAGGTCGTTTTCGCGACGAATAGTGTCCGCAAATTGGGCGTTTCCACCATCAACGATGATGTCGCCTGGCTCAAACACTTCAGTGAGTTGGTCAATGACGGCGTCGGTGGCCGCACCTGCCTGGACCATGATGATCGCGGTGCGGGGCTTGGTCAATGAGTCGGCAAAGGCCTGCATCGACTCCGTGGCGATAAAGCCGGCTTCTGGGTGGTTGCTTGCTAGTTCCCTGGTCTTTTCCGGGCTTCGGTTGTAGATCGCGACCGTGTTGCCTTCACGGCTTGCCAAGTTGCGGGCCAGATTAGAGCCCATTACCGCCAAGCCAATAACACCGATATTTGCCTGAGACATAAGAAAAGTGAAACCTTCCGGGAGTTACCGGGTTAACCCGGCTCGCTTAGTAGCGTACCCGTCCGGTATGCTTGGCCGCGCACTTCGGCGAGGGAGCGAATGCTCCGTAATCGACGCGGTAGGCGAGGCACACGGTCTCTCCTCACGCTTCGGCGTTCGAGTTCGAGAACAGTCAACGGGCCGTGGCCCGATAGGTAAAAAGGAAGCACAACCATGGCAGATAACCTCACGATGGCAGCAGATGCCCGTAGCGATTTCGGTAAGGGCGCAGCTCGCAAGCTTCGCGCCGCCGGCAAGGTTCCCGGTGTGATCTACGGTCACGGCGAAGAGCCCACCCACGTATCTCTCCCCGCACACGAGCTCATGCTGGCTACCCGCCGCGCCAACGCTCTGCTTGAGTTGAGCATTGGTTCTGACTCGAAGCTCGTGCTGGTGAAGGACGTTCAGCGCGACCCGGTACGCCAGATCATCGAACACGTCGATCTCGTCGTCGTGCGCAAGGGTGAAAAGGTCACCGTGGACGTGGCTATCCACGTTGAAGGCGAGTCTTTCTCCGGAACCATGGTCCAGCTCGACCACACCTCTGTATCGGTGGAGGCAGAAGCAACCCACATTCCAGAGTCCATCACCGTGTCGGTGGAGGGCCTCGAAGAAGGTGCACAGATCCACGCCAGCGACCTAAAGTTGCCTGAAGGTTCGACTTTGCTGTCCGACCCAGAAACTCTCATCCTCGCGATTGTGCTGCCTCGTGTGGCAGCGGTCGAGGAAGCCTCCGCCGAAGGCGCAGAGGGCGCTGCCGAGGGTGGCGAAGCAGCTGCAGCCGAGGCTCCTGCCGAAGCTTCAACCGAGGAGTAATTCCTGTTCCTGCGGCCAGCTGGCACTAAGCCTTCTTCTGATGGAGGCGACTGGCTGGTCGTCGGATTAGGTAACCCCGGTGACGAATACCGCCAGACCCGACACAACGTCGGGGAGGCGGTTATTCGTTTATGGGCTCAGGAGCGCGGACTCTCGCTCTCCAAACAAAAGTCGTGGGGAGTAACTGCCAGGATTCCTGGCCAGCCAATCGTGTTGGCCGTCACCTCGGGATACATGAACACCTCTGGTGGGCCCGTTAGCGCGTTGGCGAAGTATTTCAAAGTGCCCGCGGAACGCGTGGTGGTCCTTCACGACGAATTGGATCTGCCCCTTGGCACACTCCGCCTGAAAAAAGGTGGCGGGCATGGGGGTCATAACGGCTTACGCGATATTCAAAAAGCACTCGGAACGCCAGAGTTCCACCGCATCCGCATGGGAATCGGTCGTCCTCCCGGTCGAATGGATGCTGCGGCGTATGTGTTGAAGCCATTTGGCTCGAGTGAGCGCTCAGAAGTGGAACTCATGCAGAGTAATGCGATTGACGCTGTCGAAGCGTTGGTGGCTCATGGACTGCTCGAGGCGCAGCAGCGCTTCCACGCCCCTCAGTAACGGCGCCCTCCCGCCCAGGTGGGGCATCTAGACTGCCCTGAGTGAGCCTTCAGCCCCTCTCCCGCATGCTTTTGGGCCACCCTGCATTCGCAGACGTTCTCTCTCCCGGTTCGGGGATTACCCCCGTCGTCGCGCCCGCTCCACTGCACGTGCCCATGATTGCCGCGGCAGTGGCTGCAGATGACGCACCTCCCGTGGTTCTTGTCCTTACCCCCAGCAGTCGAGAAGCCGACCAGGTGCGCGATGCGCTTCGCACATTGGTCGACCCGTCTGTTCATGTCTGGGATTTACCCGCCTGGGAGACCCTTCCCCATGAGCGACTGAGCCCTCATCCGGAGACTGTTGCCAGACGCCTCTCCGTCATCCGTGAACTTGGAAACCTCCCACCGGGCTCACCCCTCGTGGTGGTGGCGTCGGTGAGATCGTTGATTCAACCGGTCAACCACCAACTGGCTGCCGTCGAATGGGCGCAGCTGACTAAAGGCGGTCGCGGGCACAGTCTCGAGCAGCTCATCGAAACGCTGGTCTCCCTGGCCTACCAACGAGTTGACCTGGTTACTCGTCGCGGTGAGTTCGCGGTACGAGGGGGAATCGTCGATGTGTTCCCGGCACTGAGTGATCACCCTGTGCGCGCTGACTTCTTCGGTGACGAAGTAGATGACTTGACCTATTTCAGTGTCGCTGATCAACGCTCGCTTGAATCAGTGGACCAGGTTGACATTCCACCCGCCAGGGAATTACTGCTCACCGACTCTGTTCGCGCGAAGGCCACAGAGCTCCTACACGAATACCCCGGTGTTCAGGGGATGTTGGAAAAGATTTCCCAGGGAATCCCGGTTGACGGGATGGAGTCACTTCAACCCGTCCTGGTCGACCAAATGGGTCCGATCACCGACTTTTTCCCCGACTCAACCCTGATTGTTGAGGTTCAACCCGAGCGCGTGCGCACCAGGGCCAGAAACCTGATCGAGACCAACCGGGAATTTCTTGAGGCGGCTTGGGAAACCGCCGCAGCGGGCGCAAGCGAGCGTCCCATCGACTTCCACACCGGAGAGTTCTATTCGCCCGAGCAGCTCATTGAAAACGCAGGTCCAAGACCTTGGTTGTCACTTGCCGCGCTCGATTCTGGAGCATCGAGTAATAAACGCATCGGCGCCTCCGCGATTGAGCTAGAAACCCCGGGCGGCGATCACGCGATTTCCTTTGTGAGGGATCGCGTTGATGCGGGTCAGACTGTGGTGGTGTGCGCCCAGGGACACGGTTTGGTTCAGCGTGCCATTGACGTCCTCGCCGCAGCCGATATCCCAGCCGTTGAGCTGGAGTCTGGTCACACAGAGTTTCGCTCCGACGTCGTGACCATCGTCCAAGCAGGCCTCACTGACGGATTCGTGATCGATGGGTTAAACCTCACCGTGGTGGGCGAGCGAGAGTTTTTTGGTCGCGCATCAACCGCGTCTCCGAGGGCGCAAAAAACCCTGGCCTCGAAGAGACGCGGAGGGGTTAACCCCCTCGAGCTCACCCCCGGTGACTTCGTGGTGCACGACACCCACGGCATTGGGCGCTTCGTTGAAGTGGTTCGTCGAGAGGTATCCACGGGTGGTCGAGACGCGAAGAAGTCTGAACGAGAGTTCGTTGTTCTCGAATACGCGCCGAGTAAACGAGGCGGTGCCCCCGACAAGCTTTTTGTTCCCACAGACCAGCTCGATCTCTTAAGCCTCTACGTGGGTGGAGAAGCGCCGGCGCTCTCCAAAATGGGTGGCCAAGAATGGTCAGCTGCGAAATCAAAGGCCAGAAAAGCAGTACGCGACATCGCCGTTGATTTGGTCAAGCTCTACTCGGCCAGGATGAGCCAGCCTGGATATGCGTTTTCGCCAGACAATGACTTGCAGCGCGAGCTCGAAGACGCGTTTGCTTTCGTCGAAACCCCTGACCAGCTCTCCACGATCGACGAAGTGAAAGCCGATATGGAGCGCCCCATCCCAATGGACCGCCTCATTGCCGGTGACGTGGGCTTTGGAAAAACAGAGATCGCAGTAAGAGCAGCGTTTAAAGCCGTCCAAGACAATAAGCAGGTCGCCGTGCTTGCCCCCACCACCTTGTTGGTGCGGCAACACATGGAAACCTTCCAAGAGCGCTACGCGCCCTTCCCGGTGCGCCTGGCAAGCCTCTCGCGCTTTTCCACGGCAGCAGAAGCAAAGAAAGTGATCCAGGGTCTTGCGGAGGGAACAATCGACGTCGTCATTGGAACTCACCGACTCCTCTCCGACCAGGTGAAGTTTCATGACATCGGCTTGATCGTGGTCGATGAGGAGCAGCGCTTTGGCGTGGAGCACAAAGACAAGCTGAAGAAAATTCGCGCCAACGTCGATGTGCTGTCCATGAGTGCGACACCGATTCCCCGAACCCTCGAAATGGCGGTGACGGGAATTCGTGAAATGTCGACGCTGCAGACGCCGCCAGAAAACCGGCATCCGATTTTGACGTTCGTGGGGGAGCGCTCGGACCAGCAAATTGTTGCGGCGATCAGGCGCGAGTTGTTGCGAGAGGGGCAAGTGTTTTATGTCTCTAACCGCGTTCAAGGAATTCACCAGGTAGCCAACCGTCTGGCCGAATTGGTTCCCGAAGCACGTATCGCCGTCGCCCATGGACAAATGGGAGAGGGCGAGTTGGAGCAGGTGATGGTCGAGTTTTGGGAAGGCCACTTCGATGTATTGGTCTCCACCACCATCATCGAAACCGGTATCGATGTGACTAACGCCAACACGCTGATCGTTGAGAGGGCGGAGCGCTTCGGGCTGGCCCAGCTTCACCAGCTTCGGGGACGGGTGGGCCGCGGTCGAGAGCGCGCCTACGCCTACTTCTTATTCGACCCCGAAGCGAACCTGAGCGATCATGCCCATGAGCGCCTCTCGACTCTTGCCGCCCACAGTGACCTTGGTGGTGGTATGCAAATTGCGATGAAGGACCTCGAGCTTCGAGGAGCTGGAAACCTCCTGGGTGCTGAGCAGGCTGGACATATTGCCGGAGTGGGTTTCGACTTGTATTTGCGCATGATGGCTGAAGCGATTGGCACTTTCCGAGGCGATGTAAACCCCGAACAAACCGAGCTCCGTCTCGAGCTACCCGTCGATGCGCGTATCCCCGAGGACTACATCGATAGCGACCGCTTGAGGCTTGAGGCCTACCAAAAGCTCTCCCACGCCGCCGGGCCCGCGGTGGAAGACGGCCTCGTCGATGACGTGGTTGCAGAACTCGACGACCGCTATGGCGAACCACCGCTTCCGGTCCAGACTCTTGTATTAGTCACCAGGCTTCGCCGCAAGGCCCAATTGGCGGGACTTTCAGAAGTGCTCGTCATGGGTTCCAAGCTTCGGGTTGTAGGACCACCGCTTCCTGATTCGCTTCAAGTGCGCCTGCAGCGGATGTATCCCAAAGGTAACTACCTCGCGCCTGCCCGGGTTGTCCTCATTCCCCTTCCGGAAGGGCATAGCGACCATGCACTGGTGGCGTGGGTCGAAGGGGTCATTGAGGCGCTGTATCCCGCCCCGGCCTCGTCTGAGACACTAAACGCGTGAGCACATACCCCCACCTCGAGCAGTTGATCGAGACAATGGCCATCCTGCGGGGTGAAAACGGGTGTGAATGGGACCGAGAACAAACCCACGAATCACTCGTGAAATACCTCATCGAAGAGGCTCACGAACTCGTTGATGCGATCGAATCGGGTGACCGCGTCGAAATGCGCGAAGAAATTGGCGACGTGCTCTACCAGCTGCTCTTTCACGCCGACATTGCGCGGATGGACCCCGCTGATCCCTTCGACATCGACGACGTCGCGCGGGTTGCGAACGAAAAAATGCGACGACGACACCCCCACGTGTTTGGTGATGTCAGTGTGGACAGCGTCGACGAAATCAAAGCGAATTGGCAAAAGCTGAAAGCTGAAGAGAAAAAAGACCGCAGCAGTGTTCTCGACGGTGTCCCCTCGAGCCTCCAGGGGATTGCTCGGACAAAGGCTGTGATTGAGCGCGCAGCCAGAATTAATCAGCACCCAGACGTCTCGAGCTCAGCAAGCTTCGACAGCGAAGAGCAATTGGGACATGAGCTTCTGGCACTGGTGAAGCGAGCTGGCGAATTGGGGCTCGATAGTGACCGGGCACTTCGCGAAGCGACCAAGGCTTTTGAGAAGACCGTGCGCGAAACTGAGACTGGCCAGGCGGGGTAGACCCCACTCAGTCACTGACAGGTGAGAGACTGGAGCAATGGTTCAACAGGTCAACCCACCCCGGGGTATGCGTGATTTCCTCCCCGGTGACAAGCGCCACCGTGACCTTGTTTCCGAGACCATCGCTCAGACGTATCGTCGCCACGGGTTTGAATCCATCGAAACACCCGTCATGGAAGACCACGCCACCCTCCACTCGGGGCTGGGCGGGGACAACGAAAAACTAAGCTTCCAAATCCTCAAGCGCGGACTCTCTCCAGAAGACATCTCAGGCGCCTCGTCGAGTGATGAACTCAGCGACTTAGGGCTGCGCTTTGACCTCACCGTTCCTCTGGCTCGGTATGTAGCAAGTCACCACCAAGACTTACCTCCCGTGTTTCGCGCCCTCCACATTGGTCCGGTCTGGCGCGCAGAGCGTCCGCAAAAAGGGCGCTTCCGTCAGTTCGTTCAGTGCGACATCGACATTGTGGGGGAGTGGGGCGCGCTCGCAGAGCGCGAAGTACTGCTTGCGACCTCTGATGCGCTTGGTGCCCTGGGCGTGTCCAACTATCGCTTCCGCGTCAATGACCGCCGCCTGCTCCAGGCTATGTTAACCCGCGCCGGCGTGGCAGACGATGCTCAGATGTCGGTGCTTGTCACTCTCGACAAGCTGGACAAGATTGGCCGCCAGGGAGTCCTCGATGAGCTCGAAGAAAGACACCCAGGCGGTGTCGACCTCGGAGTCATTGGCGAAGTGCTCTCCGCGGTCGAATCAGGAGATATCGCCCTTGATGCGGCAGTAATCGCTTCCTTGATGGGCGATGAGGAAGTTGCTGCCTCACTTGTGGAGTGGGCCAGTGATCTTCAAAGCCTGCTCGGAGCAGACAAGGTTGTCTTTGATCCCACTCTGGTGCGCGGTATGGGCTACTACACGGGGTCGATTGTGGAGCTTGAGCACCCCGAGCTTGGGGTGTCCCTTGGCGGCGGTGGCCGCTACGACGGAATGGTGGGCCGCTTCCTCGGCAAAGACATGCCCGCGTTTGGTTTCTCACTGGGCTTCGAACGCCTGATGGATGTGTTGGACGCATCGACCAGCGACGATTCATCTCGCGTTGCGCTGATTTATTCGCCGGAGACCAAAGTCGGCGCGTTGCTTGAGCTCAAGAGGTCGCTGATTGCCGAGGGGAAATCAGTCCGCCTGGTTGTCGCAACGCGCAACATGAAAGCAATTTTTGAGCGACTCGAAACAGAAGGCTTCCACGCCGTTGCTCACGTTGATGGTGATGTTCCTGAAGCGAATTCGCTTCAGTGGCGAGAGTTGGCTAGCCGTTAACTTTGCGTCGCGAAAGCGCGCGTAGGATTAAAGAGCTTTTTGCACGTTGGCTCACAATCAAGGAGATTGCCCGTGGCACTCATCGAAGCGTTAAC
>CAYXEM010000012.1:0-10054 GCA_964464045.1 uncultured Microbacteriaceae bacterium
ATGGTTTGTTCTTGAATGGGGAATGGGGAGTCAATGCCCTCTGCTTGGAGAGCTTCGACCATGTCTGGCGCAATGCCAAGGTCGGAAAAATTCACGGGGGAGTGTGCCTAACGTTTTTTAACTATCTACACCATGAGTCTAGGGGGCAGAACCTTGCGCTAATTCGGGCGATGGTTTCCAGCGTTACCCTTAGAGGCGTGGACTGGAAGTTTTGGAAAAAGCGCACCCCTGGCCGGGTTCTCTCCCTTCGCTCACGCCAGAGTGACACCTCCAGCCGAATCGATTTGACTTCGCTCGCGCCTACTGCGGCGGAACTTCTCGCCCATGCAACGGCAAGCCAGCTTCTGCTCTCGACCGAAGCGGGAAGAGTCGCCCGGGAAGCCTGGTCGGTGGTCGACCAGGACGAACTGGCTCGGGCATCGGTAGTCGTCCTCGAGCGATACGAAGCACTCCGTGGGTTACTAAGCGAATACGCCGATGACCCGATTGAGGCGATGGTGTTGCCTCTGGAATACCAGAAGCAGCAGTTTCGCCGGATGAATGCTGACCATTGGTATGAGCGGGTCGCCACTTGCTTTGTCGCGGGCGGATTCCTGGGAGATTTCTTTCACACCGTCGCCGGCGGCTTACCCGCAGGAGCGAGAAAAGAAATTCAAGCCGTGTTGGCAAATGACGCCGATCAAGAACTCTTCGAAAACGTCCTACGCCGGGTCATCGAACACGACGACGCCTATCGCTCGAGGGTGAGCCTGTGGTCGCGCCGCCTCGTGGGCGACACCATGTTGATCGCCAGGCGTGCTCTGAAGAAGCAGGATTCGGTCTCGAGTGAAGACCGTTACGAGCCGTTGTTTACTGATGTCATCACCGAACACACCCGACGCCTCGATCGTCTAGGACTCACCGCATAGGAAGTTAGCGAGAAAGCGACTCGAGGAGTTCTTGGTCTTCGGCGTCTCTGCGGCGGGGAAGCCACAGCGCCAACCAGACCCCACCTGCCGTGGAGAGCACCAGTGACACCAGCCACGGCCAGACGCTGTACGGGGACAGTCCCGCCCAGACCGACGCCGTCCACAGCAGCGATGCCGCTGCAATGTGGAGCCCTGGAAGAACAAAGAGGCCATGACGATCTCGGCCGGGCACCAGGTAGCGCACCAGCGCCCCAATTAGGCCTGAGAACGTGATGATCAGAACAAGTTCCATTTAGGGGGCAAATCCCACTTTGCGCACGGGTTCGTTGGCCAGCTCGACATAGCCGAGTGACTTCACCGGCACGAGGTACACGTGACCTTTTGAGTCCTCTAAGCGCACGACACCGTCGTCGCCTTTGGCAACCTGGTCAGCGATTTGCTTCTCGAGTTCGTTGGCCGACTTGTCGGTTTCAAAGCTCAACTCACGGGGTGCATTAGTGATTCCGATACGAATTTCCACGTTCCTAGCGTACGACAGTCGGCTGTGGGCTTTAGCCTCGAGGTATGACGTTGCCAGGCAGTGAGCATCCAGGGCCGACCCCCTTGTCTCAATCACTCTCCCTGCATGCTCCCCACGTCGTCCTAGGGGCGGCAGGTTCTGGCAAGACCACCCTCGCAATCGACTATCTGCGCCGGCTAAGCGCCGACGGGGTTCACCCCGACCAGCTGCGACTATTGACCCCCACCCGCGTGCAGGCGAGTGCGCTGCGCGATGACGTGAGCGTGGGCTTGGGGCGCTCGACCAGGGGTGCCGTGGTGATGAGTGTGCAAGCTTTCGCCTTTGATCTGTTGAAGTCCGAGCGCGAGCGCCAAGGGGGACTTCCCCCCAGGCTTCGCTCTGGCGCAGACGTCGACCAAGACTTATTGGATTTACTCGCCGAACACGAGGCCTCGGGGACGGGTCCCTTGTGGCCCGAGCACTTGGGCTTAGAGGTGAGAAAAACAGAAACATTTCGCACTGAACTTCGAGAACTCATTGCCCGGCTCACTGAATTGGGCCTTGACGCGCGAGGATTGACAGAAATTGAGGACGCCCATCCTGCCTGGCCCGCGGTGGGCCAGTTCCTCGCCGACTATTCAATGGTGATCGCGAGGTCCAGGCCAGACGAATTCGATCCCGCGGAGCTCATTCGATTGGCAACGGGACTGGTCAACGACGGCGTCCTCAGCGCCAGACCACTCCGGGCAATCATTGTGGACAACTTTCACGACATGTCGCCCGCGACCACTGACTTCCTCCTGGCACTGCACCACCAGGGCGTTCAACTGCTTGTGCTGGCGGAGCCAGATATCGCGGGTCAAACATTTCGAGGCGCAGACCCCGAGGCCCCAGCCCGTCTTGCCAGGAGCCTCGGAGTTGAGCCAATCGTGCTCGAATCGGTCTATCGCCACGGCGGCGAAATCAGGGACAGGGTGAGCGCCATCACCTCGCGCATTGGCACGGCGCTCGCGGGCTCACAACGAAGCGCTCAGTCGGTTGATTCGGCAACACCTGGATCGGTGTGGTCACTTACGGCGTCGTCTCCTGGGAAAGAAGCCCACACGGTGGCTAAGTTCTTGCTGGCCAGACACCGTGAAGACAGCGTGGCCTTTTCCGACATGGCGATCGTGGTGCGCCGCGCGGGAGCAATCCCGGCGATTGCTCAATCGCTCCACCAGGTGGGAGTGCCTACCGAGACTGAATTTCGCACCCCTTTGTCGACTCACCCCGCTTCTCGGCAGCTCATTGGCTGGATCCAACTCGCTCGCACACCAGAGCTTGTGAGTTCTGAGGCAATCGCCGAGTTGATGACGGGCGTCTACGGAGGCCTTCATCGGCGAAGCCTCCGCCGCCTAGGACACGTCCTTCGCGCTCTCGACCAGGTGGAAGGAATTAGTCGCTCGCCAGGTGATGCTCTAGCCAGCATGGTGAGAGACGGAGTGTTGCCCCAGCAACTACCCGAGTTTTGGCATAAGCCTCTTGAGCCGATCTTTGGGGCCATTCAGGGCATCCGAGCGCTTCCCGACTCCACCACTGCAGACGTGTTGGCCTCAACCGCGTGGCAACTCTGGGGTGTGGAAGACCAGTGGGTGAAGCAGGCAATGGACCCCGAGACACCTTCGGCGTTTGCCAAAGAAAGCTTGAACCAGGTCTCGGCCCTCCTTCGCACCGCAGAGAGGTTTGTGGGCAGCCACCTCGGAGTCTCCGCAATGGCCTTCTTCGAACGAGTTCTTGACGCTGAGGTCACAGAAGACGTGCTCATGCCTTCCACCCAGCGTCAAGGCGTCACCATCGCGACACCTGCTCAAGTGGCTGGAATGGAGTTCGACACCGTCGTCGTCGCGGGACTTAACGAACACGTCTGGCCCAACACCAGAATCCGGGGCTCTCTGTTGGGCGCACCCCTTGTGATTCGAGCACTCCGCGGTCAATTAGACGACGACGTAGACCAACGGCGAATTGTTATCGACGATGAACTGCGCATGGCGGCCCTGGCTATTTCTCGGGCAGCGTCGACGCTGGTGGTCTCCGCCGTTCATTCAGATGACGAGCAGCCCAGTGCACTCTTTTACCTCCTCGCCGAAGGCTCCCGTGCCATTGATGCGACAGCGTCGCTGGCGTTATCAAGCCGCGAACTCGTTGCGGAATACCGACGAGGTAGCGAAGCGGGCGACGAGACGGCGTCCCAGGCGCTTGCGCACCTTGCCTCTCGCGGCATCCCGGGCTCAACACCAGACCAGTGGTGGGGCCTCAGTGAACCGACCACGCTCGCACCATTGTTTGACGGTGTAAACGTGCCTATTTCCCCCTCGAAACTCTCCGATGTCGAAGAATCTCCGATGGACTGGTTCCTCTCGCGAATTGCCCCCGAGGATCTCCCGCCGAGTGTGGGAATGGGTTCGCTGCTTCACTACGCCCTCGAACACGCCCCGGCAGGAACCCGAGATGAGCTGGCGGCTCTCGTCGACACCCGTTTTGACGAGTTGGAATTTGATGCGGGCTGGCAAAAGAAGGCCCACTACCGAAAAGCAATGAACTACGTCGCGGCGCTCGCGGAATACTTGAGCGATCGCACCAGCGTCGGAGCCAGTGTCGAGCTAAGAGAGCGTCGCTTCCAAATTGACCTTGATGGCGCAACGGTTGTGGGCTATATCGACCGGGTTGAGCGAAACGACGACCAGAGTTTGGCGGTTGTCGACCTTAAGACTGGTGCTCCTCTGACGGATAACCAAGTCGTTGAGGACGCCCAACTTTCCGCCTATCAATTGGCCTTACGGGATTCTGATTTGGCCACAGAGTTGAACACCGAGGGCGGCGTGGCTGGTGCGTGGTTGTTGTTTGTCCGCGAAGGCAAGGGCGGGAAGAGATACCGCCTCGCCACTCAACAACCACTTGACGCCGAGGCTCTCGAGGGCTTCCGTCAACACATTCTTGATTCTGCAGCTGTGATGGCATCGAATGAATTCGAAGGCCCCCGAGAAAAGACCTTTGGTGCCGACACGGTGAGCGAACACCGCTGGCAGCGAGTGGGGGCGGTGTGTGGTGACTGAGATGAAATATTCCGCAGCTGATATCACCGCGCTCCTCGGCGGTTATTCACCAACCGATGAACAAGCGGCAATCATTGAAGCCCCGTTTGAGGGTGTCTATAAAGTCGTAGCAGGTGCAGGGTCTGGAAAGACAGAGACCATGGCGCTTCGAGTGGTCTGGCTTGTCGCAAACGGCTTTGTTGCCCCGCACGAAATCTTGGGTCTGACCTTCACCCGGAAAGCCGCGAGCGAACTGGGAAGTCGTATTTCAGAGCGCATCCGCGCTCTGCCCGACTTGCCAGATACCGACATTTTCCAAATGCCCCAGGTTTCGACATACAACGCATTCGCCTCGAGGTTATTCCAGGACTATTCGGTGTATTTGGGCCTCGACGGCGAAGTCGATGTGGCGGGGCAGGCGGCCGCATGGGCCATTGCGAGGAGGGTTGTTCAACACTCCGAGCACCCAGGCCTAGGCGATCTCGACTACTCGGTCGATCGACTAGCGACCCTGACGTGGACGTTTGCACAAGCCGTCTCTGAGCACAATGTGAACTTGGACGAGCTTGATTCTCACTGTGAGCACATGTCTGCACTGATGGAATTGCCGCTGGGAGGTCGGGGAGCCGCCTATGAGCGCGAAATGAGCGCCATTGTGGGAAGTCAGGCACTCCTTCCAGTCTTGGTGTCGCTCGTGCGAGATTTCACGGCCGAAAAGCGCTCACGCGGAGTCGTTGAATACTCCGACCAGGTGCGCCTTGCTCTTGAGGTTGCCCACACGGCCCCCGGGGTTGTGACTGATGTGAGAGAGCGCTACAAAGTGGTGTTGCTCGATGAGTACCAGGACACGAGTGTGTTGCAAACGCAGCTGCTTTCGCAGCTCTTTGCCAACCACCCGGTGATGAGCGTAGGAGACCCCAATCAGGCCATTTATGGCTGGAGGGGCGCAAGCGCCGCGAACCTGGCTGACTTCCACAACGCCTTCGCAACGGATTACCCCCACCACTCGTTTGAGCTCCAAGTGAGTTGGCGAAATCCGATTACGGTGTTGGACGCCGCGAACGCAGTGGCAGAGCCTCTTCGCGATGAGCGCCACGAAGTTGGCATTCTCCGCCCACGCCCGGATGCCCCGGACGGGCGTGTGGACGTGGTGTTTGAAGAAACCGTTGATGAAGAAGCCGCGGCGGTGGCCGAATGGTTTGGTGCCACACTCTCGGGCACGGCTAACGCACCCAGTGCGGCGCTGCTGGTGCGTTCGAGAACCCACCAGGCTCGTTTTGCCCAAGCGCTGACGAAGAGGGGAATACCGGTCCACATCCTGGGTATTGGAGGGTTGTTACAAGACCCGGTTGTCGCGGACATTGTCTGTGCCCTCTCGGTGGTGCACCGCCCTCATGCAAACGGCGAACTGGTGAGGCTGTTGAGCTCCGGGAGATTCCGGGTGGGAGTAGCCGACCTCTACCAACTCTCTGAGGTGGCCAGGCACCTCGGGCGCCGAGATGTGGACCAGCTCGATGTAGATGACGAAGCCCAAGCGGTTCTCGATGAAGCATTGGGCTCGCCTGCTGCGTCCTTGGCAGATGCCCTTGATTATTTGGTTCGTTTGCCCGTTGATCACCGACACTGGTCGAAGTTTTCTTCCGCTGCCCATTCGGTGCTGTCAGAAGCAGCGACGTTAATTCAGGCCCAGCGCGCAGTCAGCCACGAGTCGCTTGGTGAGCAAGTCACCCATTGGGAGAAGCTCTCACTGTTAGATATCGAGCGGCTATCGAATCCCAATCGCGTGGCGTCCGACAATGCTCGCGAAGCCTTCTTTGATGCAATGCGGCAATACCAAGCGATCAGCGACGAAGCAGGAGCCTCCGGGTTCCTCGACTGGTTAGAACAAGCCGAATGGCGAGACAGCCTGCAACCGCGCTCCGAACCTCCCGAACCAGGCTGTGTCCAAATCCTCACCATCCATGGTGCAAAAGGTCTCGAGTGGGACTTAGTCGCCGTGGTGAGAGCGGTCAGTGACGAGCTTCCGGGCAAATCTCGTGAAGGCTCTTCTGGTTGGCTCGCCCCCGGTGTTCTTCCCTATCCCTTCCGCGGGGATAAGAACTTCCTTCCTCGGTTCGAGTGGAACAACCAAGAGACCAGGAAGGACCTTGTCGACGCCTACAAGGCATTCCGGGAAGAGGTGAAGGACTATCACCTCACCGAAGAGCGACGCCTTGCCTACGTCGCGATGACCCGGGCGAAGTCTGCCCTCTTGATGAGTGGGTCTTTTTGGGCCCACCAACAAAAGCCGCGCCAACCCTCTGTGTTCCTGGCCGAACTCGCCGAGCGAGAAATCATCGACGCTCTGCCCGCGAGCTCACGCATGGACGAGCCCCCCGAGGCAGAAGTCGACACCATGGTGTGGCCAGGAGACCCACTGGGGTCCCGGCGCCCTGATCTCGAGCGCTCCGCTCACGCAGTCTGGGATGCGATCAACTCTCCAGGTGAGCTTGCGGGCGATATTCGCACCCGTATTGACCATGTAGTAGCCGATGAGCAATCTCGTGCTACCCCGCCCACACCTGCCTGGCCAGTCCGGATTCCTGCAAGCCAATTTGATCGATGGGTGTTTGAGCCAGAAAAGATGTTGCAGTCGCGGGTCCAGCCGCGCCCAGCCACGATTGGCACGGCCCAGCAGCAGGGAACGCTATTCCACGAATGGGTCGAGGGCTTCTTTGCGGAATCTGCTGGCGCACATCTTTCTGCCGATGTCGACATCGACGGTGATGAGCCGATTGACTACCCCGAAGACATTAAGGCGTGGCAAGCAGCGTTTGAAAGCAGCCCCTACTCATCGATGAGGCCTCTGGCGCTCGAGCGCGAAATTCACTACCCGTTGGCGGGCCACTTAATAATTTGCAAGATTGACGCCGTGTTTGACCACGAGGGTCGAGTTCTCATCATCGACTGGAAGACCGGTCGTGAACCTCAAGGGGCCGAACAAACCACTCGTAAGGCGCTGCAGTTGGCGTTGTATCGGCTGGCCTGGGCTGATTGGGCCGGAGTGGAGCTCGACAAGGTGGATGCGGCGTTTTGGTTCTCAGCCACTGATCACACTCTTAAGCCAGAGGCCCTTCCTGGGCACGATGAGCTGGAGCGATTGCTTCTCAATGCGAAAGGGCTTGGTTAGCCCACCCAGTCGCTTAGCGCCTTGCGAAGCTCATTGGTGTCGAGGGTGTAGCTGGAGCGGAACAGTCCACGGTTCTCATCTGATTGATAGAACAGGTGCTGGTAGTCACTGTGGTTGAGCGTGGCGAGGTCGGGGAGGATCGTCATAAAGCGCAGTCTGGTGTCTTGCCAACACAGCGCTTTAGTGCCTTTTTGGCTAAACAACAGTCCCGCAAAGCCCGCACCGCTTGGCCCCAAAATGTGGCTTGCCGAACGAAATACCTGGACCTGTTCCGCGAGGCTTAGTTTTTCTGGATACACCGGCTCAAACCCGAACTCGGAGGCAACCTCGAGCACGTCTTCTTGGTTGTAGGAGCGGCGCACAGTGTCGCGGGCCAACACGATTTTTTTGTTGTGCGGGGTGCGCTTTTTCGCGAACGCCTCGAGATACACGTCGCGGTAGCTTTCCATGCCCTCGCGGTGGAGCAGGTGGATGCGTGGTTCTTTGTCGGTTCTCGCCGACGTCTTAGGAATGTTGCTCACTTCCAAGGGGTCAATCCAGACCAGCTTCTTGGCGTGAACCATCGTCCACTCTGGAACCACGATCATGTCGCGGTGGTTGAGAAACAACTCCAGAGCGTGAATCATCGTCGGGTACTTAAAGATCTGCTCAGGAATGAGCACTGGTAGGTGGCGCAGGTGCTCGGGAAGAGACTTGGCTAAGTGAAGCGCGGGCAGCCCATCGACGAGCCAGTGATACCAGTTGGTGAAATCGCGGCCCCCGATGAAGATTGCCTCATCGACACTCATCCGCTCGCCCTGGAATCTATTGACAAGCGCAGTGGCGCCGCGAGCCCAAATGATTCGGTTTCGTTTCATCACTACTTGATAGGGGCCAGGCAGTCGCCTGGGGCCGACCATCAGGGTGTTGCCGTGGAGGAGGTACGGGAAGTAGCGGTTGTTGGTGACTTCAGCGTTTTCAAAAACGGCCCATCCCACGGCAGGGAACTCTTCGGGTTCTGGAGTGACGTGGGCAACCCCTAGTTCCTGACATCTGCTGACCACCGCAGCGGAGCGCTCATAAAACACACCAGACTCAACCGATCCGACCCCAGGGGAGGTGTGGATTGTGACGAGGCGGAAAATGGGGGAGAGCAGGTGACTAATCCCTGGCACTCTCAGCAATGCCGCGAGCAGCGGGTATGCCCAGCTCAACAACCTGTCCACAGCGGGAGACTACCCCTCTGTGGTGCGGTCTCGGTGAAGAGGGTGGGGAACATGGGTGATGGGTTCGGTCAACGCGCTATCGAGGTTGTTGCCCACGCGGTCGTGAAGCTGGTTAATCAGCTCGGTCGCGTCCGAGGTGATTTCTTCGTTGCCGGTGTCTAATCCGTGGAGTAACCAGCGTGCGATATCGAGCTCTGCCCAGAATCGTGCGCGTTGGAAAAGCCTGCGGTCTGCTCCAGGGAGCGCTTCGCGATAGGCCTGTTCAATGGGCTGGGTGATGTCTTTCATGGTGGGCGCCGTTACCCAGGCAGCATCCCGCGCGGGGTCGCCCACGTGGAGTGAGCGCCAACCCGTAATGGCGGTAACTCGTTCACCCTCTACTAAGAAGTCATCCAGACGCAGCGAGCCGTGGCAAATCGTTGGTTCAAAAGACCATAGTTCTTGGTCTTCATATGCGGCTTCCCAGCGGCGAAGCAACGACTGTGGCAGCAAGGTGGTGGACGCTGCGCGGTCGACAATGCCCACCGCAATGCGCTGCGACTCGTTCGCGGTGTTGATGGTGCGGCCTTGGTCGTAGAGGGCACTGGCGGGAATTGCGTGAAGCCCGGCAATTGCTTGGCCGATGGCGGTGACGAGCCCGGGGGTCACCTTGGATACTGAGGTTCTAAAACCTGGAAGCCATTCGGCCACCGTGAGGGTGCGGGCTTTCACATTGGCGTCACCGTGGATGCGGGGCACACCAAACGGCAACCGAGCGCGAAGGCCATCACCCATCGCTTTGAGGGCGGGAATGCGCTCGCGAGCTTCGACTTCTTCGTCATCTGTTCGGGGAAGCTCAATCACCCACGCGCGCGACTCGGTGTCGGTGGCGAGTGCGGCGACTTTGCGCTGATCAGAAATATCTGAGGTGCTCACCAGTTCTAAACCGGGAACTGCCGCTGATGCACGCGCCGCTAGCATGAGAGACAGGTGGGTCATGCCCTCCAGGGTAGGCCGGCAAAGACAGGCCACCCCGTAGCCACACCGGATGGATAGCCGAGGGGAGAAGATGTGTCATTAACTAATCGCCTTCCTCTCTCCCGGGCCAGGCTGGATCGAGACGCCGACTCTAGGCGTATCCCCGGGTTACTCGAGCGGTTGTGGCAATCGAGCGAGACCAAAGTCGTCTGTGTCTGGCGCGGCGAGGTCTTGTGCGTAGGGCC
>CAYXEM010000012.1:10154-14776 GCA_964464045.1 uncultured Microbacteriaceae bacterium
CGAGCGAGACCAAAGTCGTCTGTGTCTGGCGCGGCGAGGTCTTGTGCGTAGGGCCTCTTGGCCACTCCATCGACTATCGAACCCCGGCCGAGGTCCCTCCCCCAACGGTCGTCTCCTATCTCGGCAAGACCCTCCCGGGAGATTCCCTGGGCGAAGGCGTACCTGTGGTGGCCGCAATTATCGATGACGAGTCTGCCTCGACACTCGATGTGGATGTCTCGATGTGGGTGAGTGGTCGCACCACTGGTCACCATTTTGATGAGCGAGATGCCGGAGTACTGGTGTCGGCTCTGGCGGTGTCGAACTGGCACGAGTCCCACCAGCACTCACCGGTGAGCGGGCAGAGACTAGAAGTAGACAGTGCCGGCTGGGTGCGAGTCGATCAAGAAAACGGCCACCAAGTGTTTCCCCGAACCGACGCGGCAATCATCGTGTTAGTCACCGACAAGGACGATCGAATTGTGCTGGGCAGCAATGCGCTCTGGGAATCTCAGCGCTATTCACTGCTTGCAGGTTTTGTGGAGCCGGGCGAATCGCTCGAAGCAGCAGTTGCTCGGGAAGTGTTTGAAGAGTCTGGCCTTCGGGTGAAAAACCCCACCTACATGGGAAGTCAGCCATGGCCGTTCCCCGCATCACTCATGGTCGGCTTTCACGCTGAGCTCGATCATGAGGCCTCGGGTGAGCTCACTCCGGATGGAACAGAGATTGTGGATCTCCGCTGGTTTAGCCGAGACGAGCTGGCCCACGCTCTTGGCGAGATCAGCTTGCCGGGCAAGACGTCGATCGCCCGGGCGATGATTGAACACTGGTATGGCGGCCCCATCGAGGATGGGGATAGCTGATGGCAGATGGGCTCCTTTCTGGGCTCAATGAGCGCCAGCGCCTTGTCGCGACAAGCTTTGATACACCTGTGTGCGTGATGGCGGGTGCAGGTACCGGCAAAACACGAGCAATCACCCACCGCATCGCATACGGGATTAACACGGGCCGATACGAGGCCGAAAATGTTCTGGCCTTGACCTTTACCCAAAAAGCGGCCCAAGAGATGGCCGGACGTGTGCGTGCTCTCGGAGTTGACCAGGTCGAGGCGCGCACTTTCCACTCTGCTGCGCTTCGCCAACTGCAACATTTTTGGCCCCAGCTCACCGACGGCTATCTGCCCGACATCATCGCCAGCAAGGCAGGTGTGGTCTCCCACGTGCTGGAGGGGCTGCGAATTTCTGTCGACCAGGCGGTACTTCGGGAACTCTCGGGCGAAATTGAATGGCGCAAGGTGAAGGCCTACACGCTCGATGACTACCAGCAAGTGGTCTTAAGCGAGGGGCGCCCACTGCCCGCGGGCATTGACGCTTCGACCATGGTCCAGATCATGCAGCGCTACGAACAGGTCAAAGACGAGAGGCGTCGAATCGACTTTGAAGACGTCTTGTTGGCCGCGGCGGGAATGTTGGAGAGCGAGCCCGCAATCGCGAGTCGAATTCGCTCGCGCTATCGCCACTTCGTGGTGGACGAATACCAAGATGTGTCTCCCATTCAGCAGCGGCTATTGGATGTGTGGCTGGGGGAGTCGGACGACATTTGTGTCGTAGGGGACGCCAGTCAGACGATTTATAGCTTCGCCGGGGCAACCAGTGATTACCTGGTGCACTTCCAGGAGGCGTTTCCACAGGCGAGCGTGATTCAACTGGAGCAAAATTACCGCTCCACTCCAGACATCATTCAGGCAGCAAACCTCACTGTTCACGGCATGCCAGGCGCTCTTGCGCTCCAGCCGCAAGAAACCGAGACCATTCCCATCCTGGTGGGGCATCTCGACACCGACGAAGATGAAGCATCCTGGGTGGCTGAGCAGATCCGTGCCGTGGTCGCGTCTGGCACCCCAGCGTCGGATATCGCGGTGTTGCACCGCTTTAGCGCCCAAACTCTCCTCACCGAGGGTGCCCTGAAATCCGCGGGGGTGAGCACTCGAGTCCAGGGGGGAACGCGGTTCTTTGACCAACCCCACGTCAAGCGCGCGGTAATGGAAATTAGGGGAGCGGCAGTGGCAGGCGCGGGGGGTTCGCTTGTGCGCGCCGTTGACGACGTCTTGTACGGCTTGGGTTTCACCGAAACCGCGCCCGACCATCAGGGCGCAAGTCGCACCACCTGGGAAGACTTGCGCGCGATTCGAGAACTCGCCGAAGGGGCGAGCGGGGAAAAGAGCCTTCGCGAGTTTTCTGAGGAGCTCGTGAAGCGTGCCGAGGCCCACGATGAACCCGCGCTCGAATCGGTCACCCTCGCCACCGTCCACTCCGCAAAAGGTCAAGAGTGGCCCGTGGTCTTTGTGGTGGGCATGAGCACCGGGCAATTCCCCATCTCATATGCCCAGACCGAGGAAGAAATTGCCGAGGAGCGCAGGTTGTTCTACGTGGCGATCACCCGGGCGAGAAAAAAGCTCGCGTTGAGCTGGGCCAAGCGCCACAAACCAGGCGTCAACGCTTCGCGTCAGCTCAGCCCTTTCATGGCAGCCATCGGGGTTACTGAGGCCTAAAGCCCGCGGCAGCGGCAGTCGGGATGAAAATCCACATTGCGTGTTGTCGTCTCACCCGTGTCGAGGCGCGTGGACACTACAAGTCCAGACGAGAGCGCCAGTAAACCTGGTGAGCCCATCAGCCCGAGCAACAGTCCACACAGCGCCGCTGCGTGGTGGGCTCCTTGGGCACTCGCCGTGGGGGCAGGCGTTGACCAGAGTTGGCTTCCTAGGGAGAGCCATTCGGGCTCCTCATCTCGGTGCCACAGTTCGATACATGCCAGGCACGGGGTCACCCCCGGTGTGATCACCGGGCCTGCGGTGATTGAGAGGTCAGAAAAGACCACCGGGAGGTGTGGGGTGGAAGTGTGAGTCACGCGTGCATTCCAGCTGGGATCAGCCACGTACTCACCGACTAGTACAACCACTCCAGGGTTCGCCGGGAGTGGAAGCGATGTCACGTGGCTGGATTGTGCGCCCCATTGCTCGAGGAGGGCGCACAGTGCTGCACTCATTCTCGAATTCCCAAGCACCGTTGTGCGAACAGGAAAGGGAGTGGATTCTGGTTCAAACGCGGGAGCACAGGAGCGAACAATTTCGTCTGCATCAGCCGGGCTCAAGCGCAATTGTTTGGCAAGCACCGCCACCCCGTCCTCGCTGATGCCATCGCGCAGCGCCTGAATTAAGGGGGCTGCGTTGTCGGGGATGCCGTCAACGATGAGTCGGGGCTCATCGATGCCAATTTGAATGCATTGGGGTGTTCGCCACACCAGTGGGCGTCCGCTTCTAATCCGATACACCGTCTGAGTCATGCAGACAGCTTGCGTCTGGAGGAGAGTTCCGAGTCGGAACTATCCACAGCGCCTTGGACTACGGTGCGGAATCCTTGGGAGTGTCACCAAACAAGTCGTCCAGGAACTTGTCGACGTCGGTCTCGTCAGATGGTGCTCCAGATAGTCGAGCGAGAAACCCTTCTGGGTTTTCTAAGTCGTCTTCGGTGGGCAGGTGGTCGGGGTGGCTCCACAGGCTGTCTCGGCCTTCCGGCCCGACTGCAGCGGCGATCGACGCCCACAATGCCGATGCTTCGCGAAGACGTCGTGGTCGAAGCTCCAAACCGACGAGAGTCTTAAACGCGTGTTCGGCAGGGCCGCCCGTTGCGCGGCGGCGCCTAATCGCTTCAGCGATTTTGACGGCGTTGGGGAGGCGATGGGCGGTGACCTCGGTGATGTGGTCGACCCAGCCTTCGATCAGGGCAAGCATGGTTTCGAGGCGAATCAATGCCCGTTCCTGTGCTTCTGTGCGCTCAGGAAGAAGTGCTCCGCTCGAGAGCAAATTGGAGATTTCGTCGGGGTTTGACGGGTTGATTGATTCCGCCATGTCCATGATCTTGTCGCCATCAATGTGGATGCCGCGAGCAAAGTCTCCGACGAGGGAAAGCACGTGAGTGCGCAGCCACCGCGCGTGACGGAAGAGCCGCTGGTGAGCAAGTTCTCGAATAGCAAGGTAGTAGTCGACTTCGTCGCGTGGGACACCGAGGCCTTCAGAGAATGCGTTCATGTTTTGGGGGACGAGTCCGGAGCGCACGTCAGAGTCTGATCCGGCGTGCATGAGGGGAATCCCAATGTCGCCGGCGGGAAGGACTTCTTTCGAGAGTCCCCCTACTACCTGGGCGAGTTGGAGTTTAAACAGACCACTGGTCATCGTGACGAGCACAGATGAATCTCCCAGTAGTCCGCCGATTTCATCGGGAACCTGGTCTTTCATCAGTGACGCGATTGCTTCACCCAGAGCTTTCGCGACGGGTTCAGACATCTCCTGCCATACAGGCAGTGTTGCTCTGGCCCACTCTTGGCGCGTCATCAGCAGGGGACGCCCCTCGGGCTCTGCCATGTCGGTGGATTCGTTTAACCACAGCGCAGCTGTGCCCAGCAATTGAGCTAGCGCCTCGGCTCGGGCGGGGTCGACCGAGACCGCGCCCTGGGCGGCGACGCTCACGGCGTGGTCGCGGGCGGAGGTGTCTGAGTTTTGCATGGCGTGGCCAAGTCCCTGGGCGAAGCTCTCCACCATGGATTGGAGCTGAGCCGGGTCGCCAGAGAAGCCCGCAGCTTTGGCG
>CAYXEM010000013.1:0-14622 GCA_964464045.1 uncultured Microbacteriaceae bacterium
ACCCCGTGTACCTCTCGACCAAGAACACCATCCTCAAGGCCTACGACGGTCGCTTCAAGGATCTCTTCCAGGAAATCTTCGACGCTGAGTTCAAAGACAAGTTCGAAGCCGCTGGCATCACCTATGAACACCGCCTGATCGACGACATGGTTGCAAGTGCCATGAAGTGGGAGGGTGGCTACGTCTGGGCAACCAAGAACTACGACGGTGACGTCCAGTCCGACACTGTTGCTCAGGGCTTTGGCTCACTCGGTTTGATGACCAGTGTGTTGACCTCTCCTGACGGAAAGATTGTGGAGGCAGAAGCTGCTCACGGAACTGTGACTCGTCACTACCGCGAACACCAGGCCGGCCGCCCCACCTCGACCAACCCGATTGCGTCGATTTACGCATGGACCAGAGGTCTGGCCCACCGCGGAAAACTCGATGGCAACGACGCGTTGATTGAATTTGCCAACACCCTCGAGCAGGTTGTTGTCGAGACCGTAGAAGCTGGTCAGATGACCAAGGACCTCGCGTTGTTGGTAAGCCCCGACCAGAAGTGGCTCACCACCGAGGATTTCCTCGCAGCACTCGACACCAACCTCCAAGCAAAACTTGGCGCTTAACTAGAAAAAATACCCCTAGGGGTATACACTGGGTGTACCGGCGGATACGCCGAGTAGACCTAACACGAGGAGATCTCATGTGCAGTGCAGTGCGTTGTAACCGTTGTGGCAAAGTGACCTGGAGTGGCTGCGGCCAGCACATCGAAGAGGCGCTGAGCCCCTTCGCTCCAGAAGAACTGTGCACCTGCGGGTAACTCGCTGAACACCAGCAGTTCTCTCGAGTTGCTTCGCCAACTCGACACCATCATCGAGCAATCCCTCGATGCCCTGACCTCAGCGGCGTCGGGGGATTCTCTATGCACGCTAAAAGGCGTCAGCGTCCAAGCTGCGAAGTATCACGAGGGCCAAGTGGTCTTCGCGAAGCAGGTAAAAAAGGCGTTTTCGCATAATTCCTCGACAGCGCTCAATGATGTGCGCCAGAAATGGCAGGTAGAAAATCCCGAGGCGTTGAGGGCAGACCCCGGCTGGAAGTCCTACTTCACCGGAGGGGTTGATATGGGTGAGCAGCTGGCTAAGTTGTGGGGCGATAAAACCCAGTAGCACGTGACAGAATCGTTGGAGTGAAGCCCGTTCTTAACTTCTTCCGCACTTATCCGTGGGTATTAGCCGCGTTGATCGTGGGAGTTGTGGGGCTTCTGCTTCCTTTCGCTGGAGCAGAGATCTTTACTCCCTGGATCGTCGGTGGTTTTGCCGGTGTAGTGGCCATTACCCAAGCCTGGGGAATGATCAAATCCATCCTCAAGGGCCACTGGGGGTTAGACGTTCTCGCTGTGACTGCGATCATCTCAACTCTCGCCGTGGGCGAATTCTGGGCGAGCTTGATCATTGTGTTGATGTTGACCGGCGGTGAAGCGCTCGAAGACTTTGCCGCGGTGCGCGCAAAGCGTGACCTTCAGGCTCTCTTTGACCGAGTACCCACCAGAGCACACCGAGTCTTAGCGGACGGATCGATTGAAGACATTGACGCTGACGCAATTGCGGTGGGCGATCGAATATTGGTGCGCCCGTCAGAAATCGTTCCCGTCGATGGGCCATTGCGTTCAGAAAGCGCTGACTTTGATGAGTCGTCTCTCACCGGTGAAAGCCTTCCCGTGTCAAAGTCCACCGGCGATATGGTGCTCAGTGGTTCGGTCAACGGCAGCCGAGCGGTTGAAATTGTGGCGGAAAAAGAGGCCAAAGACTCCCAATTCCAGCGCATTGTCGCCTTGGTCAACGAAGCATCTGATTCAAAAGCACCTCTGGTGCGCTTGGCCGATCGATACGCGGTCCCTTTCACCGCGGTTGCCTACGTCATTGCGGGATTGGCCTGGTACTTAAGCGGCGATGCCGTTCGTTTTGCTGAAGTTCTCGTCGTTGCCACACCTTGCCCCCTGCTGATTGCCGCGCCCGTTGCGTTCATGGGGGGAATGTCCAGGGCGGCAAAGTCAGGCGTTGTGATTAAAGACGCCGGCACGCTCGAGCGTCTCGCCGAAGTGCGTACCCTCGCCCTCGACAAAACGGGAACGCTTACCTACGGCCACCCCGAAGTCTCGGATATCCGGGCGGTCTCCGGCGATGGCAACGAACTGTTGTCGATGGTGGCAAGCGCTGAGCAATATTCATCGCACGTGCTCGCTCACGCCATCGTTTCAGAAGCGAAAAACCGCGGCGCAACACTTGTCGATGCTGACTCTGCCGAGGAAGTTGCCACCCACGGAGTGCGCGCCACCCTCAAGGGCGTTGAAGTAATCGTCGGAAAACCGGGTTTTGTTGCAGAACATGCCTCCGGAGTGGTCGAAGAAGACCTTCAAGCTGGGGAAATTGTGATCTACGCAGCAATTGGCGGAAAATTTGCCGGTGCGATTGTGTTGAAGGACACCATCCGCACTGAAGCGAAGAGCACCCTCGATGCACTCCGCGCACGAGGAGTGGAACAAATTGTGATGGTCTCGGGTGATAGCCAAGCCACCACCAGTCATGTGGCCGAGGAACTAGGGGTTACCCGCGCACACGGTGGCCTGCTGCCAGAAGACAAAGTCACGATTGTGAAGTCGCTTGAGCCGCGAAACGTGATGATGGTGGGAGACGGTGTCAATGACGCTCCCGTCCTCGCCTCAGCAGATGTTGGCGTTGCCATGGGAGCAAAGGGCTCTACTGTGGCCGGTGAATCTGCCGACGTCGTGATTTTGGTCGACAATTTGGAGGTTGTCTACAAAGCATTGAGCGTAGGTAGTCGAACGATTCGCATCGCGCTTCAAAGCATTTGGCTGGGCATTGTGATCAGCGTCGGGCTCATGCTCTTGGCGGCGTTCGGTCACTTGCCCGCAATTTATGGGGCCCTCTTACAAGAAGTCGTTGACCTTGTTGCCATCCTGGGCGCACTTCGCGCGGTTCAAGACCGCGATTAGCGGAAGATAATCGTCCGGATTCCATCCATCAGAATGCGGTGTTCTGCGAACCAGCTCACCGCTTGGGCAAGCGTCCTCGATTCCTCATCCTGACCCACCCGCACCAGCTCAGACACTGATTGAGAGTGGTCTACCCGAACAACGTTTTGTTCGATGATGGGTCCTTCATCCAAGTCTTCGGTGACGAAGTGGGCAGTTGCGCCGATGAGTTTCACACCACGTTGGTGGGCTTGGCGGTAAGGGTTTGCGCCTTTGAAGCCGGGCAAGAACGAGTGATGAATGTTGATGATTTTTCCGGAGAGTTTTTCACACAGCTCAGGGCTCAACACCTGCATATAGCGCGCGAGGACGACGAGTTCGATGTCATGTTTCTCAACCTGTTCGAGCACGCGTTTCTCGAAGGCGGCTTTTTGTGCGATATCGGTCACCGGCATGGACTCGAAAGGGACACCAAAAAACGACACCGTCTCAGACAATGTGTCGTGGTTTGCCATTACAACGGGTACGTCGATGGAGAGGTGGCCGTCTCGTTGCTTGCCGAGTAAGTCGACCACACAGTGCTTGGCCGTCGAGGCAAGAATCAGGGTGCGAAGCGGTCGGCCTACCTCGGTAATGGAGTGGTCCATCTCGTATGTGGCAACGACAGGTGAGAGCTCTTTTTCTAACTCCTCGGCGCTTCGGGGCGTTTCGACCTGGAGGCGCATAAAGAAACGGCCTGTGTCGTGGCTTGAAAACTGTTGCGACTCAGTGATGTTTCCCTCGGCAGCAACCACCGCGCCGCTGATGGCGTGGACGATACCCGGTTGGTCGTCACAGCTGAGGGTGACAATGAGGTGAGACGAATCAGACACCCCCATATCCTAGGCGCCCGCCCGTCGCTGGAGAGGCTCAGCCTCCACCTAATAGACTTATGCCATCGCGACTGGCGTAGGGATGGGTCACCATCGGGGAGCGAATAGGTAGAAGCCGAGCGCCTGGGCAACTGCCGCCAATAAGGGCCGTAGGCCCATGACACCGTAGCCAGAAGGAGATACCGTGAGCCCTGCGCAAGACGCCCGTGCCGCTTCATTCACCGCCCCACTCGAGAGCATCGACCCCGAAATCGCAGAGGTCCTCGAGAACGAACGCGGTCGCCAGGAAAACACCCTGGAAATGATCGCCAGTGAAAACTTTGTTCCCTTCTCCGTGCTGGAAGCACAAGGAAGCGTTCTGACTAACAAATATGCCGAAGGTTATCCCGGTAAGCGCTACTACGGTGGCTGCGAATTTGTCGACGTTGCAGAAAACCTGGCCATTGAGCGGGCAAAGAAGCTCTTTGGAGCTGCCTACGCAAATGTCCAGCCTCACTCTGGTGCAACGGCAAACGCTGCTGTATTGCACGCTATTGCGAGCCCCGGCGACACCATCCTTGGTCTTGAGCTCGCTCACGGTGGACACCTCACCCACGGTATGAAGATCAACTTCTCGGGCAAGGTGTACAACGCCACTGCATACGGTGTGAACGAAGAGTCCTTCTTGATCGACATGGACCACGTGCGTGACCAGGCAAAAGCCCACAAGCCAGCCGTGCTGATTGCCGGATGGTCGGCCTACCCCCGCCACCTCGACTTCGCGGCCTTCCGCGAGATTGCAGACGAAGTGGGCGCAAAGTTGTGGGTCGATATGGCTCACTTTGCAGGCCTCGTCGCTGCAGGTCTGCACCCCTCGCCTGTTCCCTACGCAGACGTCGTCTCCACCACGGTGCACAAGACCCTGGGCGGACCTCGCTCTGGTTTGATTCTGAGCCGTGATGAGGAACTCGCCAAGAAGCTGAACTCGGCAGTGTTCCCTGGCCAGCAGGGTGGACCGCTGATGCACGTGATCGCTGCGAAGGCTGTCGCGTTCAAGATCGCCATGGAGAAAGAATTCAAGGACCGCCAGCAGCGCACCATCGATGGCGCCCAGGCCTTGGCTGCTCGCTTGACTAGCGACGATGCACGTGCCGCAGGTATTGACGTGTTGACTGGTGGAACCGACGTGCACTTGGCACTGGTTGACCTTCGCACCTCTGAGATCAACGGTCAAGAAGCCGAAGACCTCCTGCACGAGGTGGGAATCACCGTGAACCGTAACTCGATTCCGAATGACCCACGGCCCCCGATGGTCACCAGCGGTGTCCGCATCGGAACCCCCGCCCTTGCCACTCGTGGTTTTGGAGGCGAAGAGTTCACCGAGGTCGCAGACATCATCGCTCAGACGCTGATGCCAGGTGCAGACATTCAGGCGCTTTCTGCTCGAGTAAAGGCTTTGGCTGGAAACTTCCCGTTGTACCGGGAACTTTCCTAACCAGAACGGTTCACAGGTGAGCGCACAAGTACTTGACGGCTTAGCGACTGCCAAGTCGATTAAGACTGAGCTTTCCCGCCGGGTAGAGGCTCTTCGAACAAAGGGTCATACCCCGGGTCTTGCCACGGTATTGGTCGGCGAGGACCCTGGATCAAAGTGGTACGTCGCGGGAAAACATCGCGACTGCAATGAGGTGGGAATCTCATCGATTCGAGAAGACCACTCGGCTGACATCACCGAAGAAGAGCTATTGGCGGTGCTGGATCGGCTCAATGCCAACCCAGACGTCACGGGATACATCGTCCAACTTCCCTTACCTCCTCACATTGATGTCGACCGGGTCTTGGAGAGGATCGACCCGGATAAGGACGCAGACGGTTTGCACCCGATGAACCTGGGGCGCCTTGTCAACAAGGTTGCAGGTGATATCGAGTCGCCTCTTCCGTGTACCCCACGCGCGGTGATTGAACTCGTCACCCGCCATGGGCTCGACTTCGCCGGCAAACACGTGGTCGTTGTGGGCCGTGGAGTTACGGTGGGCCGCTCGATTGGTTTGCTCCTCACGAGAAGGGGAGTCGACGCGACAGTCACGCTGACCCATTCCAGGACACCTGACCTTCACGAACACCTGAGCCGCGCGGACATCATTGTGGCGGCGGCAGGTGTTGCCCACATCGTCGGCCCTCAGGATTTGAAGCCAGGAGCAGTCGTTCTGGATGTTGGAGTATCGAGGCAGCGAAACGACGAGACGGGCAAAGACGACATCGTGGGTGATGTGGACCCAGCGGTTGCCGCTGTTGCCTCGTGGGTCTCACCAAACCCTGGTGGCGTAGGCCCAATGACGAGAGCACTACTGTTGAAAAACGTGGTTGAAATGGCAGAGCGTCAGGCAGGAATCAGTAATGGCTAAGTTGTATTTCCGCTACGGAGCAATGAATTCTGGTAAGTCCACTGCCCTATTGCAGGCGGCACACAACTACGAGGAGCGCGGCCAACGCGTCGTCTTGATCAAGCCCCGAGTCGACACCAAAGGTGCCGACCAGATCGTCTCGCGCCTTGGTGTGACCAGAACAGTTGACGTCGTGGTCGAACCCCACGACAACATGGTGGCTCTCGTTGCCGAGCAAATTGATCTTCTTCAGGGAAAGACTGGCGAGCGTCTCGCCTGCGTCCTTGTCGACGAAGCCCAGTTTCTTACCCCACGCCAGGTTGATGAGCTCTTTATTGCCGCGGTGCAAATCAATATCCCGATCTTGGCCTATGGAATTCGTACCGACTTCCAAACCGTGGCCTTCCCAGGAAGTCGCCGGATGCTCGAAATCGCACACTCTCTTGAAGAGTTGAAGACCATTTGTCGCTGCGGCCGAAAGGCCGTGTTTAACGGGCGCAAGGTCGACGGAAAGTTCATCTTCGATGGCGATCAGGTCGCAATCGATGGCCAAAATGTCACCTATGAGTCGTTGTGTGGCGAGTGCTACTTGGCAGAAAGCGGTGGAAAGCTCGCATCTGGCTATTCAGCCGACAACGCGATTGGCTTCTCAGAGCCGATGGGGCCAGATTCAGACTTTAGCTAATTGGTCGGGGTGACAGGATTTGAACCTGCGACCTCGTCGTCCCGAACGACGCGCGCTACCAAGCTGCGCCACACCCCGTAAGTAACCGGTTAAGCGTAACCGATATCGTCTCCAACCAAGGTGACGAGGACAGCTTCTGGGGGGCAGGCAAAACGAATTGGAGCGTAAATATTGGTACCAATTCCTGCCGACACATTGAGGTAACTTGCCCGGTTCGCGTGGCGCCACAGATGCAGCCCTCTGGCGTACCGAGTCGGCAAATCGCAGTTCGTGGTCAACGCTCCGACGCCTGGAACACACACCTGGCCGCCGTGGGTGTGGCCGGCAAAAATGAGCTCGGAGCCGTTGGTCACCATCGCGTCTAGTACGCGGCGGTAGGGAGCGTGAGTGACGCCAAGTGAGGTCACTGATCGGTGCGACTTAGCGTTGGTCCCACTTCTCGACTCACGAAAAGCCTCCAGCCATTGAGGCATATGGGCAATTTCATCCTCGCCGTGGTGGGCATCACCCACGCCCACAAATTCAAGCTCTGAGCCCTTAATGGTGAGCGATACGGCTCCGTTATTGATGTCGTGCCAGCCAAGTTCTTGCGTGTAGAGGTGGAGCAGACCCTCAAAGTCCAGCGACTCGCTCACCTCCGTGGCCTGGCTTGGGCCAAACAGATAACTAAAGGGGTTAACCGCGCGCGGCGCCACGCGATCATTAGAACCGTGGACCACAACACCCGGTATGCCTTGAAGTGGTTTGAGGGCTTCTCGGAGGGCCGGGAGCGCGTCTTTGTGGCCGAGGAAGTCGCCTGTTCCAACAATCAAGTCGGGCGGGTTGTCTCCGAGAGCTCGAATCCACGAAATTGCGTTTTTTTGCCACGGAGCTAAATGCAGGTCGCTCAAATGAAGCACTCGGATAGGCTCGCTACCCGCGTCCAGGATGGGGACTTGTTCAACCCGGAGGCGATAGTTTCCCCGCTCCACAATGACGCCCCACGCGGCTGCGCCCACGGCAAGCGCACCCAATCCCCAAAGGGACCGGGAGATAGTGGTTGCAGGAGCTGCCACGGGGCTACTCCAGGGCGGTGTCGGGGTCAGGTGCAGCGCCTGCAGCACACTGCATGGCCACTTCTACGCCGGTGTCTACCTTGACGACCTCGCCGGGTTCTGGAGATTGACCAATAGCGATGCCGTTACCCGTATCGGAGCCAGCCGAGCCTTCTACGCAGTAGAAGTTGATCGCTCCATACATTCCCGCTGCCGAGAGTGCTCCACGAGTTTCCACTTCCGTAAGCGCGGGGGAGATCACATTGGGCATTGAGGTAGAAGGCACATAGCGATCACCCGCGTCACCGTCGGTGTTGACATACACCGTTTGTCCGCGAGCCAAGAGGGTGCCAGGAGCGGGTTCGAAGTAGCTGACTACTCCACCGCCGCCTACTCGGATTTCTAGGTTCAAACCGATGCCGTTGAGCAACAACATGGCTTCATCCACATACATTCCGGTGATGTCTGGCAATTGAACCCCAGAGCCATTCAGCAGCCTCGTAGGAGGAGTGGGAAACGAGTCCCCGCCGTACTGTTCGTTAGCAAGTTGCATGATGGGGCGGAAGATGTCGTGACGCATCACGGTTCCACCGGAGATGTTTCGAAGGCTGGTGTCACCGACGATGTTTCCTACCCACACGGCTGTCGCAACCTCAGTGCTCGAGCCGACCATCCAGGTTTGCACCTGGGAGTCAGTCGTTCCCGTCTTTCCAATTACCGGAACCGTTCCGCCGGGGTTTGATCGCCCACCGGTGCCGCCATTAACTACTCCGCGCATGGGAGAGGCTGCAGCGGCAGCAACATCAGGTGTCACTGCTTGGCGGCAGGTAGTGGTTTGTCCAGACAGTGTCACGCCGTTGGTAGTGACGATGCGGTCGATGATCACGGGGGTGCAGACTTGTCCGCCGTTAGCGATTCCCGCAAACGCGGTGGCCATAGTCAGCGGCGCAATTTCATTGGTTCCAAGAATTGCCGCAGGGTTGGTCTGCAGGGGGCCTGAGTCAGCACGGTGAACGTTGAGTGCTTCGGCTACTCGGCGAATCTCGCACTGGTCGAGCTCTTTGCCGATGGAGGCGTACGCCGAGTTGATCGACCGTACTGTCGCGTCATATACCGTGACCGAGGGAACCTCTAGATTTCCAGAGTTCTTAAACTCCCAAATTCCACCCCAGGGCCCTCCGCCATCTGCACAGGTGTCGAGAAACTCCGCTTGGTCCATTTCAAACTTTGAAGCGTCCACCACTTCGTTCAAGCCGAAGCCGCGCTGGAGCCATGCCAGCAAGGCGAAGATCTTGTAGGTCGACCCGACCTGGAATCCACTGGAGCCGCCATAGGCGCGGTCGGTGTTGAAGTTCACCGCTGTGGTGGTGATTCCACCACCTTCTTCGGTGTCGTTAAAGATCTTGTTTTGGGCCATCGTCAGCACGCGCCCGGTGCCTACCTCCACACTGACGGTGGCGCTACCAAGTTCAAATTTCTCGTAGTCGTTGGGGACCAGTTCCCAAATACGATCTTGAGCTGTCTGCTGCAGCTCCATATTCATGGTGGTGTAGACGTCGAGACCACCCTGGCGCCAGCGGCTTTGGCGCTCCTCAGGAGTTGCACCGAGACTTTCGAAGTTGTCGATGTTCTTTACGACGTAGTCACAGAAGAACTTGGCATAGTCGTCGGCGGCCAAACACCCATTGGTGGGCTCTGCGAGATTGACGAAGTTTCCGTCGACGGGCGTGTTGATGGCTTCGGTGTATTCGGCCTCGGTGATGTACTCCTCGGCGAACATCGCCTGCAAGATCACGTCACGACGGGCTTGGTTCGCTTCGTAGTTGTCAGGAGACGACAGGTTCCTACTGGTGGGGTACTGAACGATCGCAATCAAACTCGCGGCTTCAGCCGGAGTGAGTTCCCACGACTGCTTTCCAAAGTAGAGCTGCGATGCTGCCTGGACGCCGTAGGTGTTTCCACCAAACGCGGCGATGTTGAGATAGGCCTCAAGGATTTCGTCCTTGGTGAAGCGCTTTTCCAAACCAATGGCGAGCTTCATTTCGTTGAGCTTTCGCTCAAAGTCAGTCGCGGTGGCTTGCTGATAGGCCTCCTGGCGTTCCTCCTCAGTGGGCAGGTACAAAGAGCGCTGAACAAAAATGTTCTTAATGAGCTGCATCGTCAAAGTGGATGCACCCGACTGAATTCCTCCGCTGAAGACGTTTCCAAGAACCGCGCGCAGAAGTGATGTGGCATCAACACCAGAGTGTTCGTAGAAACGACGGTCCTCACCGGCAACGGCAGCGCTCACCAGATACGGCGACATGCGCTCGATCGCGATTTCCTCACGGTCTTGCCAGTAGACCTCGGCAATCTTCACGTAGCCCTGGCGGGGACTGTTGGTGCGATAGGCCCAAAGCGTGTTCTTCTCGGCTTGTTCTCCAATGTCGATGTACTCCGGCAGGGCGTCAAAGACACCCACAGCGCTGTTCGCGCCGACGCCTGTGATCGCGAGGGCGGGTGCCACCATCGACGTAATAATGAGGCCGGCTAGAGCGGACATTCCCGCTAATCCAAGGATTGAGGGGAGCACGCCAAAGCGCCTCGGCGAAGAATCTGCCATAGCAGTAGGCTACGCGATGGAAATAAGAGTCAGCTCCTAGAGAGGAAGAGATTATGACGAAGTGGGAATACATCACCACCCCTCTGCTGATTCATAACACCACCGCAATTTTGAATAACTGGGGTGATGAAGGTTGGGAGCTCGTCCAAATTGTGACCGGCCCCGAAGGCGGACTCGTCGCCTATTTGAAGCGCCCCGTGGAAGGAAAATAGTGGGACACATTGATGCTCGTTTGAATGAGCTGGGAATTGTTATCCCTGAGGTGGCCACCCCGGTCGCCTCGTACGTGCCGGCACAAACCACCGGCAACCTGCTCTACACCGCAGGTCAGCTGCCCTTCATAGATGGCGCATTGGCCAAGACCGGGAAAGTTGGTGCTGAAGTGAGCGCCAGCGAAGCGACCGACATGGCCCGCACGTGTGCGCTCAACGCGCTCGCCGCTGCCCAAAGTGTTCTGGGCTCGCTCGACCGCGTCACCAAAATCGTGAAGGTCAATGGATTCGTTGCCTCCACCCCCGATTTCATCGGACAGCCTGGTGTCTTAAACGGCGCCTCGGAGTTACTGGGTGAGATCTTTGGTGATGTAGGTAAGCACGCCCGTGCCGCGGTCGGTGTTGCCGCTTTGCCGCTCGACGCCCCGGTAGAGGTCGAGCTGATTATCGAATTCGCCTAGTCTTCCTCGGCAAGGTTCCCGCGGATCGTCTGAATGACGCTGGTATCCGTGAGCGTCGTCGTGTCGCCGACGTCTCTGTTCTCTGCAATGTCTCGCAGTAGCCTGCGCATGATTTTGCCCGAACGGGTCTTTGGAAGCTCATCCACCAAGTGGATATCGCGTGGTCTGGCAATAGGCCCAATTTGCTCACCCACCCAGGTGCGAAGCTGACCGATCAGTTCGTGATCGTCCATCGTTCCTTTAAACCGCGACTTCAAAATCACGAATGCCACCACGGCTTGACCCGTGGTGTCATCATTAGCGCCCACCACTGCTGCCTCGGCGGTCATTTCGTGGGCAACAAGGGCTGATTCGATTTCCATAGTGGACAGGCGGTGTCCAGAGACGTTCATGACGTCGTCGACTCGACCAAGCAACCAAATGTCTCCATCGGCGTCGAGGTGGGCGCCGTCACCGGCGAAGTAACGGTCGCCAAACTTTGACCAGTACGTCTCGACGTATCGGTCGGGGTCTCCCCAGATTCCACGGAGCATCGACGGCCACGGTTCGCTCACCACTAAGAGACCACCGGCTTCGGCACCGACGTGAGTCCCGTCTTCGCCGACAACATCAATGGTTATTCCCGGCACGGGGACTTGGGCAGAGCCTGGCTTGGTGGATGTGATGCCGGGGAGCGCCGAAATCATGATGGCTCCCGTTTCAGTTTGCCACCAGGTGTCAACGATCGGGCAGGTTCCCCCACCGATGACGTCGCGGTACCACATCCACGCTTCTGGGTTAATGGGCTCTCCCACACTTCCCAGCACTCGGAGGCTCGAGAGGTCAGAACGCTGAGGGATTTCTCGACCAGCCTTCATGAAGCCGCGAATAGCGGTCGGGGCGGTGTAGAAAATGCTGACTTTGTACTTCTCGATGATTTGCCACCAGCGCCCAGGCTCAGGAGAGTCTGGAGTGCCTTCGTAAATGACCTGGGTTGCCCCATTGGCGAGTGGCCCGTACACCACGTAGCTGTGGCCGGTAATCCAGCCGATGTCGGCGGTGCACCAATAAACATCGGATTCGGGGTGGAGGTCAAACAAGTTTTTGTGGGTAAAGGCAGCCTGGGTGAGATAGCCGCCAGAGGTGTGCATGATTCCCTTTGGCTTACCCGTCGTGCCTGATGTGTAGAGGATGAAGAGTGGGTTTTCCGCCTCAAACGCTTCGGCGTCGTGTAAGTAGCTCATCTGAGCCACTTCTTCGTGCCACCAGAGGTCGCGCTCGTCGACCATAGTGACGTCGTTTCCACCGCGCTTCACCACCAGTACGTGTTCGACATTGTGGCCTTCGCCCTCGAGCGCTTGGTCGACCGCGGGTTTCAGTGCGAAGACGGAACCCTTGCGGTAACCGCCGTCGGCAGTGATCACAACTTTGGCATCGGCGTCTTCGATTCGTGCCCGAAGACTCTCTGAGCTGAATCCTCCAAAGACGACAGAGTGAGTTGCACCGATTCGGGCTACAGCGAGCATCGCGATGACAGCCTCTGGAATAAGTGGCATATAGATCACTACTCGATCGCCTTTGTTGACATCGAGAGATTTGAGGAGGTTCGCCGCGCGACGCACCTCGCCGGTCAGCTCTTCATAGCTAATGGAGCGAGAATCACCAGGTTCACCCTCGAAGTGAAGTGCGATGCGATCGCCGCGCCCTTCGAGAACGTGGCGGTCGAGACAGTTGTAGGCGACGTTTAGCTCACCATCGGCAAACCACTTCGCAAAAGGCGGGTTCGACCAGTCCAACGTCTGCGTGAAGGGGGTGTGCCAATGCAACAGCTGCCGTGACTGCTCGGCCCAAAAAGAGAGGCGATCGGCCACGGCTGACTCATAGAGGTCTGGAGTGGCCACCCGATTAGCCACAAAATCAGGCGAGGGTTCAAACCGACGATTTTCGTGCAGCAAGCTGTCAATAGTGTTGTCGCTCATTAAGTAACCTTTCCGCGCCGTTGCGAATTTGTGAGCCAAAAGCCTGGCGCCCTAGTTTAGGCGCCTCTGCCCGGTTGTCCACAGTTCTTGAGTGAGTCGGCTCTCCCGATGGCATCTATGCCACGGTGTGCCGGTGACCAGCCCAGCCGAGTGGAGTTTCCCCGCTTCCCAGACCCCGCAATCATCCGCGTCTATTGCAGCGCTTGGGCCCCTAGCCACCTTGGGTCGAGACCAACGAGTTACTGATGTCTTTGTGGTGGCGGACGGTCGGGTCTTTGCCGATAGGGGGTCGGGGACGCAGTTGGTCAATGATCTGCACCTCCCACCCACTGATGCCATCGCCTTTGCCCGAGCCCTCATCGAAGCGGGTGGTCGACACCTCGATGACGCCTCACCCGTGGTGGATGTTCGATTGGGGCCAGGTGTGCGCGTTCACGCAGCGCTACCCCCAGTGGCTCTGGGTGGAGCCACGGTGTCCATTAGGTTTTCAAGAACCCACAAGGTAGATCTCTCAGAGCTCAACATCGCGTGGGAGGGCACCCAGCGAGAGCGACTCCTTGCCGCAGTGGCGAGGTATGAGACTGTCTTGATTTCTGGGTCCACTGGTAGCGGGAAGACCACTCTCTTAGGGGCGCTGTTGGCGAGAGCCTCACCGCGCGATCGGATCGTGGTTCTAGAAGACGTCGCAGAGCTCGACATTGATCACCCCCACGTGGTCCAACTCGAATGCCGTCAGGCAAACATTGAGGGGGTAGGTGAAATTCCCCTGGATCGGTTAGTGCGTGAGTCGCTTCGCATGCGACCTAACCGACTTGTCGTCGGTGAATGTCGAGGTGCGGAGCTTCGAGACCTACTCTCGGCACTCACAAGTGGCCACCGCGGAGGAGCATCCACAATTCACGCGACCAATGTGGAGTTGTTGCCTGAGCGTATGGAGGCACTCGCCATGCTGGCGGGTCTTACTCCTTCCCAGGTGGCGAGGCAGGTGGCCGCAGCCTTTGACCTGGTGGTGCATCTCAGCGCGGGGGAAGGAGGTGTTCGTCGTGTGGAACTGGGCACGTTCATGGTGGGATCGTCTGGCGAACTGGTGGTTAAACACATTCCCACCGGCTAGGACACAAGACCGGCTTGAGGCAGCTGTCGTCGCCGCGCGACTCTCGGTATTCATTCGCGCAGGCCTGCCTCCGACTCGTGCGTGGAGCGAAGCTGCACGCTTTTCCGGCAGTGAGTCTGTGGAACAGGTCGCCGATGCGCTGAATCGAGGGGTGAGACACAAGGAATCAGTTGAGACTGCGTTGGCAGGAAAATCACCCGCATGGTCTGGTTTGTCGTGTGTGATTACCATCGCCGATGAGGCTGGGGCTCCCTTAGCGGACGTGTTGTGGAGGGTCTCCCAATCGCTTCGCCAACAATTACAGATTGAGCGGGAGCTCGATGTGGTGACGAAAGCACCCAAGCTCA
>CAYXEM010000014.1:0-14612 GCA_964464045.1 uncultured Microbacteriaceae bacterium
GCCCGGGCGCAATCCACAGCGTTGCGCCGTTTACGGTCCTTCCAATTCCAGGAAGCATGGGCAACACCAGCAATGCGACGCCTGCCAACATGAAGAGGTAGCGGTAGCGCAGAAGCACTCGGTGGTTTCGAACGACCGCGAGAACTCCCACAAACCCAAGCAAGGCAACAGCGGTCCAGACCATCTGCCGAATTCCAAAGGCATCCCAGCCTTCTAGGCCTTCTGCGATGTCGAGACGGTGAATCATCGCGATGCCGAGCCCGTTGATCACGGTGGCCACGGGCAATACGAAGGGGTCACCGTCTGGGGCGAGGAATCGAAGGGCGAGGTGGACCAACAGCACCAGAGCCGCAAGACCACCGGTGTAGCTCAAGACACGGAGGTCTAGCGATCCTTGGGTGCCAAACTGCACAAGGGCCAGTGAGATGGCACTCACGCCGAGAGCAAAAAACAACAACCCAAGCTCGAGGTTACGAAGTCGCTTGGGAACGCGGACTTTCAACACCACTCTGCCGGTCAGCGGAGTGGTGGGGGGAAGTGGTTCAGCCTCAGTCACGAGTCAGCCGATCCACGATTGCCCTGGCTTCATTGAGAGAGTCAGCGGGGAGAGTATCTTCAACGCTTTGGCGAATAAAGAGAGGAAGCTCATCGAGCCGCACGCCGGTGTCTTCAAACGGCGTGGACAGCGCAAAGGGCCCAACATTTTGTTGAACGCCTTGGAAAATCATCACCATTCCGTCAGATTCACCGACGAAGTATTTCGTTTGAGTCCACTCGTAGCTCGCGACCGCACCACCGCTTAAGGCACCGAGCACCACGAGGAGTCCTGCGAGCCAGGTCCACTGGCGACGCACGCGACGCCTGCGGTCTTCTTCAATCAGCTCATCGAGGTAGCTCTCTTCTGGTTCGAAGTGCTCGTCAAAGACAGGTTGCGCACGAAGCGGGTGCAACAGCAACGTCGGAAGCTTTGCGACTCTCGTGACCGGCCCAGACTCATAGGTGAGCGGGTTAGCTGCAGAGCCCACGAGCATCTTCTCCCGCGGAGGGGAGGTGGGGACCCCCTCGAGAGAGCGCAACACCACGCAGGTGACGTTGTCGGGTGCTCCCTCGGCAAGGCTGGCCAAGATCAACTTTTCGCAGGCGTCTTCGGTGTTGTCGACACTGATGAGGATTTCGGCGATTTCGCGCTCGCTGACGTAGCCGCTGAGACCATCTGAGCAGACCAGCCAGCGGTCTTCAGGCTCGATGTCGACAACGTGGGTGTCGATTTCTGGGTCCACGTCGACGTCGCCGAGTACTCGCATCAAGACGCTTCGACGGGGGTGGACTGCGGCTTCTTCTGGGGTGATTCGACCGCTGTCAACAAGTCTCTGGACGAAGGTGTGATCAGCCGTAATCTGCTCGAGCACTCCGTTGCGGAGGCGATAAATCCTGGAGTCACCAATGTGGGCAATCACCATCTGCTTGCCCACGCGGATCATGGCACTGACGGTGGTGCCCATCCCGGTGAGTTCGGGGTGTTCCGATACCGCTTCGGTGAGAGCTCGACCCGCATCCAAAATCGAGTGGTACAGCTCGTCTCGGGCTGCTTCGACGGTGGAATAGGAGTGGTCTTGTTCTTGGAGGTGTCGAACGGCAATGGCACTGGCCACGTCACCACCGGCGTGCCCGCCCATGCCATCGGCGACCACGAAAAGGTGGTTGCCGACGTAACCAGAGTCCTGGTTACTGGCGCGCACCTTGCCGACGTGGCTGGCGGCGGCGCTCAGAACAGGTGTGACCACGCTGTTACCGCCTCAGTTCAAACGTCGTTTCACCGATGGTGATGGGGGTGTCCAGCGGAACAGGGGTGGGGATTCCTACGCGCTTGCCCGCAAGAAGAGTTCCATTGGTCGAGTCGAGGTCTTGAACCATCCACTGGTCGTTCCACAACATCAGACGTGCGTGGTGAGTGGAGGTGTAGTCGTCTCTGACCACGAGGCTGGATTCGGCCGAGCGGCCAATGGTGAACTGTTCTTCACCCTGCAACGAAATCTCAAGGCCTTCCTTGGGTCCAGAGGTCACCACGAGAGTGGTGGCCACACCACTTGGTTCGCGCACGTCGACTGAAGCGGTTCCATTCGAGCTTGGCTGGTCGTCAGAATTTTTCGACCGCTGTGCAGCCTGTTCAACCCGGCGCATGGTGGGGCCAAATAGGTCGGTGCGAAGCGCGTAAACGATGGCAAAAATGAATGCCCAGAGCACAGCGAGGAATCCAAGCTGCAACACAAACAGCGTCAACGGGCTCACGGTGTCTCCTGGGGCCTTCTCGATCGTCCCGATTCCACGAGCGCCTGGTAGTGCGCTTGTTGCTGGGGAATTACCCCCATCAGGATACGCGCCTCACCGGCGGTGATGGTGCAGCGGTCGGGCAAGGCGGCTCTCTCCACCCGCTGGCCGTTGAGTTCAGTCCCATTGGTGGAGTTCAGATCAACTAACTCTGCGCGTTTTCCGTCCCAGACAATTTCAAAGTGGCGCCTTGAGAGCCCTCGTCCCTCAATCACGACATCTGCGTCAGACCCTCGACCCACCACCGTTCTCCTTTGAACCAAGGGGTATCTCGCGCCCTCCACATCCAAGACCGGAATCCACACCACTCCGTCTTTGGGCAAGATTGCGTGCACACTGACCATGCCCTCGCTCAGTGACGGATCGACGTCCATCGCGATGCGAAGTGACTCTGAGGACTGATAGCCCTGACGGGTCCGGTGGGCGGTGAGTTCTGATCCAATTTCTGCCGTGAGGTCTTGGCCGATTTCTCCCAGCCGCTCGAAGTCCACAGCACTCAGCGCAACCACATATTCGCTGGGAACAAGGGTCCGTTCGCGGGAGACAATCGTAGCGCGGGAGTCCATTTCGCGCTTCAGCGCAGACACGATTTCTAAGGGGTGAACACCACTCTTAAAGGTTTTTGCGAAGGCGCCACCGACTGCTCGTTCTAAGGAACGCTCAAAGTTGTCGAGAAAGCCCACATCACTCCCTTAATTGGCCTGCCTCGATGGTAGTCGGGCGGGCTGTGCTGTGGTTTTTGGCCCAGTGGGACAGGCCCGCGCTGTGCTAACCTCAGTCGTTGCACGCGAGTCGTGCATTCACTGCGCGAGTGGCGGAATTGGCAGACGCGCTGGCTTCAGGTGCCAGTGCCCGCAAGGGCGTGGGGGTTCAAGTCCCCCCTCGCGCACCAGTGATTAACGGCGAAATATCCCCAACATGCGCACACCGACGGTCATTGCCCTGGTGAACTTTTCGGGGTTCCATCCACGAGGCGCGTCAATATTGGTAAGCCGTTGTCGAGCAACGGTTTGAGACTCGGCGTACTTTCTAATTCCTTCTGGCCCGTGCCGTCTGCCAACGCCGGATTTCTTCATTCCACCCATTGGTGCATCCGTTGACGCCCACGTCGCGGTGAAGCCTTCGTTGACGTTGACACTTCCCGCTTGTATCCGCGTGGCGACTCGACTCGCGCGAGCAGCAGATCCCCACACACTGGCATTGAGCCCATAGTCACTGTCGTTCGCGCGTGAAATCGCCTCCTCGTCTGAATCAAATGGGGTGATGGCAATCACCGGACCAAAGGTTTCTCCGCGGCAGAGCATCATGTCCTCGCTGACACCCTCGAGCAAGGTGGGCTCATAGACGAAGGGGCCAATGTCTGGACGAGCGCGACCCCCAGTCAGAACACGCGCACCGCGTGCCACGGCGTCGTCGACGTGGGCGGACACCTTGGCGAGTTGGTCCTTAGAAATCAGAGAGCCGACGTCGTAGCTGAAGTCAAAGGTGGTTCCTAACCGAAGCGCCGAGACTCGGTCAGTAAGCGCAGAAACGAACACCTTGTAAATCGATCGGTCGACATAGAGCCGCTCAATACTCATACACAGCTGACCGGCATTGGAAAAAGCTGCCGCAATCACGCCGTCGATTGCGCGCTGTTGATCGGCGTCAGCCAGGACCACCATCGCGTTTTTTCCGCCGAGTTCTGCCGAAAAGTCCGTGAGTCTCGCAGCGGCTTGTTGTGCAACGAGTGCCCCCGTTTGTGTGGACCCGGTAAACATGACGAAGTCGCCGATATCAATAAGCGCGGGCCCCACGAGCGATGCCTCACCGGTAATGGCGAGGACGAGGTCGCGGGGTAGGCCCGCTTCTACCATCAAAGAAATTCCCAGCAAAGCCGAAAGCGTCGTCTTCGGGTCCGGCTTGAGCAGGACTCCGTTTCCTGCAATTAGCGCGGGAATGGCGTCACTCACCGGGAGGGTGAAGGGATAGTTCCACGGGCTTATCATTGAGACCAGACCTCGGGGTTGGTAGTGAACCTTGGTGGTGGTCAGAAGTGGCAATGCGCCCTGTCGACGTTCGGGAGAAAGCTGCCGAGGACCTTTTGTCGCGTAGTACAACGCAGTCATCGAGACGTCGGCTACCTCGTCGAATGCGCTACGCCGAGACTTGCCGGTTTCCCACTGAATCACGTCGAGGATCTCGTCCTGGCGCTCGAGTACGAGCGAGTGGAGCTTCTTCGCGAACCTAGCTCTCTCAAACAGGGGTTTCTGCGCCCAGTCGCGTTGGGCCAGACGCACTCGCTCTGCAGCAGCTGCGACATCGCCAGCAGTGGCTTGAGGGATGTCGACTGATTCTCCTGGGCGAACGGGCGATACGACGGACATCTTTCGTCGGGAGGGCGGGGTGGCGAGATAGTGCTGGAGCCCAGCCAAGAGGTGGGCGGGGTTCATAGCCATAGTGCCTATGCTGGTGCCATCAGCTGGCAAAATCCAGCATGCTCTTGAATTGGGTATGCGTAAGGAGAGCTCATGAAGACCGTCGTTGAAGTATCGGGAATGACGTGCAACCACTGCGTGGAGTCAGTCACGGCAAAAACCAAAGAAATCCCTGGCGTGAGTGAGGTCCAGGTCGACCTCGTCAAAGGTGGCAATTCGACGGTCGCCGTTACTCACGAGGGTGACGTCATTGGCCCACTCGCGGGCGCAATCGCTGACGCTGGTTACACCCTCGAGGCGGTAACTCAACAATCGTGAGCGAGAGCGAGTCTGCTCACTCCCTCCAACTCGATATTGAGGGGATGACCTGTGCTGCCTGTGCGCAGCGGGTTGAAAAGGGTCTCAATGAACTGCCTGGTGTGACGGCCTCGGTCAACTACGCGACCGATCGCGCCACCGTGTGGGGAGAAGCGCCCAATCTTGAACAGCTCCTGGCACAAGTAAAGAAGACTGGCTACTCAGCGAAGCTGCACGGAAAAAACAGCGCGCCCCCGCCGGACAAGCTTGCCGCGTTGAAAAAGAGAGTGCTGGTATCAGCACTGTTTACCGTCCCTGTTGTGGTGTTGAGCATGGTTCCACTCACCCAGTTCCCGGGGTGGCAGTGGGTGGTGTTTGCCCTCACACTTCCTGTCGCAATCTGGGGAGCATGGCCGTTTCACCGAGCGGCCTGGGTCAACCTGGTTCACCGTGCCGCCACGATGGACACCTTGGTGTCTATCGGAGTAATTGCCGCCAGCCTCTGGTCGATTTATGCCCTGCTCTTTGGTGGCGCTGGAGAGATCGGCATGACCATGTCGATGCATTTGTTTGCTCCGCCCGACCAAGTGGGAAACGAAATCTATTTCGAGACTGCCTCTGCGGTCACCACGTTTATTTTGTTGGGCCGCTACTTAGAGACCAGGGCTAAGAAACAAGCCGGTAAAGCCCTTCAGGATCTCCTTGCCGCGGGAGTCAATGAGGTGCGCGTCATGCGCACCATCCCTGGCCCCAACGGTGAGATCGAGGTAGAAGGACTCATCCCGATTGACCAACTAACCGTCGGAATGATCTTTATTGCGAGGCCAGGAGATCGCATCGCCACAGACGGAGTCGTGGTCGAAGGCGATTCGGCAATTGATCGCTCACTTGTCACCGGAGAGCCTGTTCCGGTCGACGTGGGACCAGGGAGTGCCGTGGTGGGTGGAACCATCAATTCGCACGGCCGTTTGTTGATGAAGGCGACCAGGGTCGGAGCAGACACCGACCTTGCTCGCATGGCCGCGATCGTGGAGCGGGCCCAAAACGGCAAAGCCAAGGCGCAGCGCCTCGCCGATTCAATCTCGTCAGTATTCGTGCCGATCGTGCTGGTGCTGGCGGTGTTGACCCTGGCGGGCTGGGCCGTGTTTGGTCCGACCCTCGAGTGGGCATTCCGCGCTGCGGTGGCGACGCTCATCATTGCCTGCCCGTGTGCTCTGGGACTTGCGACCCCCACGGCACTGTTGGCGGGAACAGGTCGCGGAGCAGAGCTTGGGATTTTGCTCTCTGGCGCAGAAGCCCTCGAAGACTCCAAGCACGTCGACACCGTCGTGATGGATAAGACCGGAACGCTCACCACCGGCAACATGTCCGTGGTCGACACTCACGTCGCCTTGAGTGTGGACGCCAATGAATTCTGGCGGGTGCTCCTCGCCGTTGAATCGGGCTCAAGCCACCCGATCGCCAAAGCCCTCGTGGCACACCGCACCGACGTTTCTGATTTTCCCGAGCTTGCCCACGAGGAAGCACATTCGGGTGCGGGAGTAAGCGCCACCATGGGCAAGGCGAAGGTTCTGGCCGGGAAGGCGTCGTGGCTTGCCCAGCACGACATTGCAGTGCCTGAGGAGTTGTCTCATATATTTGCTGAGACGGGTGAGCACACCTCCGTGTGGCTCGCCGTGGATGGTGCGCTGTGGGGTGGAGCATTATTGGCTGATCGGCCTAAGGCCCAGTCCAAAGCGACCGTTGATGCGCTTCACCACAGGAAACTCGACGTCGTCTTGCTCACCGGCGACGCGGAAGGTCCTGCGCTCGCCGTGGGCAGGGAGCTTGGAATCGACACCGTTATTGCCGGCGTGAGCCCGGAGGGCAAGGTTGCCGCAATCGAAAATCTTCAGGCTGGCGGTCATCGCGTGGCCATGGTGGGCGATGGCATTAATGACGCCCCAGCGCTTGCCAGCGCGGATGTGGGTATTGCACTCGGTAGTGGAACCGACCAAGCGATGAGTGCAGGAGACATCACCATTACTCGTGGCGACATTGAACAGATACCCATCGCACTGGATTTGGCCAAGAAGACTCTCGGCACAATCCGCGGAAACTTGTTCTGGGCCTTTGCCTACAACGTCATTGCGCTGCCACTCGCGATGGGGGGAATCTTGAATCCGCTGATTGCCGGCGCTGCGATGGCGTTTTCGTCGGTGTTTGTAGTGACTAATTCGCTTCGTCTGCGGGCTTTTCGCGCCACCAATGCTGTTGCATCGACGCCATAAATTCCTCGAAGCTTGGCTCTCCTTCTGAGCGAAGGCGATGCCGCTGGTAGGCGCGCTGGAGTTCTTGTTCTCGTCTGGCCTCAGCCCAGGCCCTCACCCGGTCCATCGGGTCGCCGTGGAGCCAATCGGATTGGCGCCGAAGCGTGCGCACCACACCCCATAGCCCAACGATCAAGAACACCAGAGCGATTGCCCCTGGCAAGAACGCCTCCGGGAATCCAAACGCAAAGGGAGACACGGCGACGGTAAACAGACCGGCTGCACCAAGGGCAAACCAACCACCAAGCGCTCTGGTGGGAGGGGGTGCGTGGAAGCGGAAGAAGGTGTACCAGGAGGAGCCGTTTTCTTCCCAAAATGGCCAGTTCGCAGGCGCCGCCGGGCACCCCGGATAGGGCTGCCAGCCGGGACCGGGTTCACAGCCTTGATACAGCGATATCCACTGGTCATCGGGCACCCGCCACCCATCGGGTGGGTTGAATCGCACTGGCAGTTGGGCCAGGTCTCTCCAATTGGGCTGCATGCAGGAAGCGTACTCGGCAGAGTGGTTTAGGTGCGAGGCGCGGGTAGCCCTAACACGGAGCGTAGCTGGCGAGGGGTATCGATTTGGTAGGTGGCTGATGCCCACTCATCCGGTGTGCCGTAGCCCCAGTGCACGACCGCGGAGGGAATCTCATGTGCCGCAGCACCTTCGATGTCGTGGATGCGATCGCCCACCATGACCATGTGTGACGTGGCAAGCCCTAAGTCGCGAAGCCCATTCACCGCGTCGTCGATGATGAGGTGCTTGGCGCCTCGGGATTCGTCATCGGCAGCGGCAGCAATCACATCGAAGTACGGAGCAAGAGTGAAATGTTCGATCATCAGTGTCGCGGGTGTGGTCGGTTTCGATGTGGCAATAGCGAGGTGTCGGCCGTCATTTCGGAGGTCTCGCAGGAGCTCGCCCACACCATCAAACAACTTTGCATCGTAGGCGCCCACGTTGAGGTAATGCTCGCGGTAGATCTCGATAGCTTCTGGAACTTCTGACTCGTGTAAGCCGGCTCGCACTTTGAAAGACTCAGGAAGGGGTGGACCCACCCAGTGCAGAAGCTCTTTCATCGACGGGACGTCTTTTCCGAGCTTCTTGAGCGTGTGCGCAATGGTCTGGGTAATACCCGGAGCACTGTCAATCAGGGTGCCATCGAGGTCAAAGAGGATGGTCTCGAATCGGGTCACTGACTCAGCCTAGATTGCGGGAGTTCTCGAAAGGTTTAGAACAGACGGTTATGGTCGCCTGCGCCATCACGCAGTTCTTCGTAGTCCAAGACCACACAGTCAATGCCACGATCAGCGGCCAAGGTCTTCGCCTGGGGGCTGATTTCTTGGGCGGCAAACACTGCCCGCACCGGACGCAGGTGCGGGTCTCGTTGGAGCAGCTCGCGGTAGCGGGTCAATTGCTCCACTCCGTCAATCTCTCCGCGTCGTTTAATTTCGATGGCGACTGTGCCACCGGCTTCGCTGTTAGCTAGAACGTCCACGGGACCGATCGCGGTCATGTATTCGCGGCGCACCAGGGTGAGGCCTTCGTCGATGCAGCTGAGGTCATCGGCGACGAGTCGTTGAAGCTCCGCCTCCACACCTTCTTTAATCAGGCCTGGGTCTTCGCCTAGTTCGTGACTTAAGTCCTCATGAACTTCGTGGATGCTCACGACGAGTAAGTCCGCGGTTTTTTGGTGGGTGACTTGCCACACTGCGCTCACCCCGGCACTGCGCTGGTCGTCGTCTGGTTCCATCTCGCGCATCGAACACGGCGGTGACATCCAGTTCAGCGGCTTATAGGAGCCGCCGTCGGAGTGGATGAGGAGACTGCCGTCTTGTTTGGCAATGAGCAGTCGTTTCGCCAAGGGCAGGTGGGCGTTGAGTCGACCGGAATAGTCAACACTGCACGTTGCGATGAGCACTCTCATGGTGAGGTTGTTAGGCCTTTTGTTCTTTGGTGGCAGGAACAGCGAACATACCCAGTGCAACCAGAGCGGCAACGGACCAGAGTGCGTTGAGGACTCCGACGTATTCAGCAATCCACCCGATGAGTGGTGGGCCAATCAGAAACGCGCCATAGGCGACGGTGGCCACGGCGCTGACCCTCGCGGTACTTCCCGGGCCACCATCTGCCGCTGCCGACATCGCAACGGGGAAGCCAAGTGCAGTGCCCAGTCCCCACAACACGATGGCAATTCCCGCGACTACCGGAAGGTCGCTCACAATCACCGCGACTAGTCCAATGAATGCCGAGAGGGAACTTGCGAGAAGGACGGGCACACGTCCGTAGCGATCAAGAAGCGGTACTCCGACCACACGTCCAACCGTCATCGCTGCGACGAATAGTACGTACCAAAGAGCACCGTGGGCGTTGGTGTAACCGCGGTCATCCACCATGCCAATGGCGAGCCAGTCCCCGGCGGAGCCTTCGGCGAAGGCCATGCTCAGCCCCACCAGACCAATCAGGATTGTTCGCGGGTCAGTCCACACCGACAAGCGCTCCTTGAGGGTGCTCTTCGGTTCTGCCTCAGCAGCTTGGGCGTCACTGTGCTGGTGGTTCAGCAGCGAAATCACGACAAAGACAAAGGCGCCCAACACCACTGCGGTGACAAGCAGGTGCCAGCGCACCCCTATGCCAAGCCAACTGGCCAGTGCGGCAGTGCCTCCGCCGGCGACAGTGCCGAGTGAAAACATCGCGTGATACCAGGGCATGATCGTGCGGCCAAGACCTCGTTCAACCTCTGCGCCTTCAACGTTCATGGCGACGTCGGTCACACTCATGCCCGCGCCGAAGAGGATCATGAAGCTCGCGGTCAGCACCAACGACCCCGTCGCTTCACCGACGAAACCGATCGTGCCAATGGCGACAAAAATGAGCAGGCCAAAGATTCCAATTGATCGCTTGACACCTAAGTAGGCGATGACGTGAGAGGCAATGAGGAGACCGGTGATTGCACCGGCTGCACCGGCGAACAGGAAGAAGCCGAGCTCTTGAGCGCCCACTTCGAGAAGGTCTCTGATGGCAGGCAGCCTCGCGATGAGGTTGGCAAGGCCTAGGCCGGTGAGGCCAAAGATCAAGAAGATGCCGTTTCGGCGGCGCACAAGTTGGTTAAGGTCTGCGCTCAACACCCACCACCATCCATCTATCTGTTCGTGCTCGAAGGCCAAGAGTCACGGCCCTGGCTCCGAGGTAGCCAAAGCCCACACTTGCTTGAAGGGCCACAATTCCTGCCGCTTCCAGGCTAACTGCCTGAGACAGCCAGAGGGTCACCCAGAACAGGGGAAGTAGTACGGCCACGTTTACGACACCCGTGATGGCAAGGTAGCGACCGTCTCCGGCGCCCATCAAGACGCCGTCGAGGACAAATACAAAACCTCCCAGTGGCATCGCAAGGCCCAACACAATCACCGTCGGGATTAACAGCGCGCGAATGGTGGCGTCTGAGGTGACGAGCAACGGCAAGATTGGAGAGCTCGCGATAAGAACCAACCCCAGGGCAGCACCGGACCACCAGCCCCAGCGGATGAGTTGAGTGACGACAGATCTGGTTTCGCGCGTGTCACCCGCTCCTAAGCGGTGACCCACCAGGCTTTGGCCGGCGATCGCGAGGGAATCGAGTGCGAGGGCAATCAAACTAAACAGGGTGAAGGCCACGTGCCAGGCCCCAAGCTCCGCTGTTCCCAGTTGCGTGGCGACCACCGTGGCTCCCACAAACGCCACCCGAAGACTGATGGTGCGAATAAAAAGCCATCCACCGAGCTTTAACGCGCCCAACACCCCTGCGCCTCCTGGTCGGAGTGTGACCGATTGTTTGGTTGCTTGGGTCACCACGACTCCAACAAGCCAGATGGCCATCAGCCACTGTGCGATGACGGTCCCCATCGCTGAGCCCACCAGGCCGAAGTCCAGCCCATAAATGAATAGCGCGTTGAGGCCGATGTTGGCCGAGAACCCAACTACTGCGACGACGAATGGAGTCATCGTGTCTTGGAGTCCCCGCAGTACTCCCGTGGCGGCTAACACCAGGAGCATCGCGGGAAGGCCCCACCAGGAAATCCCTAAATAGTCGGTGGCTCCCGTGGCGACGACTGAATCTGCTCCAAACAGCCCCACAATTAGTGGCCCTAAGAACACTCCAAGAGTGGCCATCAGGATGCCAAGTCCACTTGCGAGGTAGAGGCCATCTACTCCCGCGGCGAGTGCACCTGGCCGATCCCCTGCGCCCAGTCGCCTTGCCACAAAGGGTGTGGTCGCATAGGCCAAGAAAATAAGAAGTCCAACCAGCGTTTGAAGGATTGTCCCGGCTAACCCCAAGGAGGCCAAAGGATTAGCGCCAAGGTGGCCCACCATCGCAGTGTCGGTGAGCAGAAATAGAGGCTCAGCAACGAGAGCACCGAGCGCGGGAAGAGCGAGACGGAGAATGTCTCGGTGGAGAGTGGATGCCTGCACGGATACACGCTATCTGGAAGTGTCCACAGGACGCGGCCATAGGCTTGAGGCATGGCGAGCGAGACAATTTCAGAGGCAAGCGGGTTAGAAATTTCCGGACTGGATCAGAGCATTTCACCCGCCGATGACCTGTATCTCCATGTCAACAGGACGTGGCTCGAGCACAACCCCATCCCCGACGACAAGTCGATGTATGGAGCATTTAGCCTCCTCGCAGAAGACGCCGAAAAGCACGTTCACGCCATTGTTGAAGAGGCAATGGAGGCCCCTGAGGGTTCTGAAGGCAAGAAGGTAGGCGATCTGTTTCGCTCCTTCATGGACGAAGAAGCCATTGAACAGCGCGGCCTAAGCCCGCTTCACGAACGCCTGGAAAGGGTTCAGTCAGTCACCACAGCCGACGAGTTAATCGAAGTCATGGCTGAGTTTGAAGCCTCTGGGGTATCGGGGCTGATGGAGTTGTTTGTCGATAACGACCCGGGCCAACCAGACCGCTACGTGGTGTTTGTTGAACAGGGCGGGCTCTCACTGCCTGATGAGTCTTACTACCGAGATGAACAATTCGCCGAGCTAAAGGATGCGTTTCGCTCCCACCTCCAAAAGGTTGCCAGCCTGGTCGGACTCGACGATCCAGAAGGCTTTGCACTGCGCGTCGTGGAGCACGAGTCCCGAATTGCGCGTACCCACTGGGATCAGGTGAGCTGCCGTGACGCCCAAAAGACGTACAACTTGGTGTCGTTTGAACAACTCGAAACCTGGGCTGAGGGTTTCCCTCTTGCGACGTGGGCCGAGACGATTGGCTTTCCTGAGCACGCGCTGGCCGACATCGTTGTGCGCCAACCAAGTTTCGTCCAAGGCTGGGGAGAGTTGTGGTCTTCTGAACTTGACGCGTGGAAATCATGGTTCCAGTGGCACATCATTAAGGGACTCTCTCCGTACCTGACCGCGGACATGGTGGATGCCCATTTTGATTTTTATGGCCGGACACTTTCTGGAACCCCCTCTCTTCGCGCGAGGTGGAAGCGCGGGGTGTCCTTTGTGGAAAGCGCCATGGGAGAGGCAGTCGGAAAGTTCTACGTGGAACGACACTTCCCGCCTGAGTCCAAGGTTCAAATGGACCAACTCGTCGCGAATCTTCTCGAGGCTTATCGTCAGAGCATCACTGATCTGGAGTGGATGTCCGATGAGACTAAGAAGCGCGCTTTAGAAAAGCTCGATAAGTTCACGCCAAAAATCGGATACCCGGAAAAGTGGCGGGACTATTCGCTCTTGCAGCTAAGTGCCGATGACCTGCTCGCCAACGTGGAAGCGTCGGCACGATTTGAGCTCCACCGTGAGATGGGAAAGCTCGGCAAGCCAATCGATCGCTACGAGTGGTTTATGACTCCCCAGACGGTCAATGCCTATTACAACCCCGGGTTTAATGAAATTGTCTTCCCGGCAGCGATATTGCAGTACCCCTTCTTTGACCCGAACCGTGATGCAGCCTCAAACTACGGAGCAATTGGCGCGGTGATTGGGCACGAAATTGGTCATGGCTTTGACGACCAGGGGTCCCGCTTCGACGGTGACGGTGCACTCATTGACTGGTGGAGCGAGGACGACCGTGCTCGCTTTGAACAACTCACTGGTGAATTGGTCGGGCAATACGCAGCACTTGAGCCAAAGAATCTGCCGGGCCTGAGGGTTAATGGCGAGCTCACGTTGGGTGAGAACATTGGCGACTTGGGAGGGCTTGCTATTGCCTGGAAGGCCTACCTCCTTTCGTTGGACAACGACGAACCGCCCGTGGTCGATGGCTTGAGCGCCGCCCAGCGATTCTTCGTCTCATGGGCGCAGTCATGGCGCCTTGCGATTCGAGATGAAGAGGCAAAACGGTTGCTCCAGATCGATCCGCACTCCCCGGCTGAGTTCCGATGCAACCAGATTGTGCGAAACCTTGACCTCTTTTATGAGGCATTTGATGTCGCTGAGGCCAACGACTTGTATTTGGCCCCAGAGCGCAGAATTAGCATCTGGTAATGCCCAGGAAACCGCGCTAACCTAAGGGCGACGGTATTTATGCCTCAAACGGAATACAACCAAAGGATGTGGTGGTAGTGCGCTCGAAACTGATGTTCGTCATCGGCTTGGCTCTCGGATATGTACTGGGAACCCGGGCTGGACGAGAACGCTACGAGCAGCTCAAGGCAGGTGCGGAGCGCCTCTGGACCAACCCGTCCGTGCAGGCCCAGGTCACTCGTGCCGAGGACTACGTCCGCGGCTACGCCCCTGAGGTTGTCGAGCGCGTGGAGTCCACCGCAAAGAAAGTCTCTGAGCAGATTCGTTCACGTCGCGGGGGATCGACTCCAACTGCCGGAGCGTAAATCGTGTCTGAGTCAACGAGCCCAAAGGGTAAGCAGTCGATCTTTGCCCTGATTACTGAGCTTCCGTTTTTGTTCGGGCAGTTGATACGAGCTGAGCTCGAGTTGCTGCGCAAAGAGCTCATCGCCAAGCTCAAAGGAACCGGAATCGGCCTCGGCCTCTTTCTGGTTGCACTCAACCTCCTCGTGGTGTTTGTCCTGTTGTTGATTCTCGCGGCTGTCTTCGCCCTCGCATTGGTCATGCCCACCTGGGCCGCGGCTCTTGTAGTGGCTGCGGGCGTCTTGGTTCTGATCGTGGTTATTGGAGCCATTGGCGCGAAGCTGGTCGCAGGCACCAAGTCGGTCGTTCCGACCCGAACAATCGACAACGTCCGAGAAGACATCGCGACTATTAGAGGCGATCGCCAGCGCGCAAAGAAGGCCGGGCGCTAGAAATGTTGAAGCGCGAGCAAGAAGACGTCACCCATGCGAG
>CAYXEM010000015.1:0-14583 GCA_964464045.1 uncultured Microbacteriaceae bacterium
GCGACGCGATCCGTCGCGCACTGGACTAATAACCCCACACACACTCATACGCGGGCGCTAGGCTACATCGCAATATCCCCGCAGTTTCAGGATGGTCAGCATGACGATTCCCTTGCCAATGGCAACCCCAGACCTCACCTTTTTGGTGAGCCGAAACGAATCCCCGCGCAGCGCGGAAGAGCGTCAAGCCATCTTGGATAACCCGGCCTTCGGGTCGGTATTTACCGACCACATGGTCGATATTTGCTGGTCAGAAAAGGGCGGCTGGCACCGCCCACGCGTTCAGCCTTATGGGCCCATCCCGCTCGACCCGGCAGCGTCGGTGTTGCACTACGGCCAAGAAATTTTTGAAGGGCTGAAGGCCTACCGTCACGCCGATGGCTCCATCTGGACGTTCCGCCCGGACCAAAACGCGAAGCGAATGCAACGCTCGGCTAAGCGCATGGCTCTGCCTGAGCTTCCCGAGGAGTACTTCCTACAATCACTGCAAGAGCTGATTGCGCTCGATGGTGACTGGGTGCCCTCGGCTCCAGAGACCAGCTTGTATTTGCGCCCGTTCATGTTCGCCAAGGAAGCATTCCTTGGTGTTCGCGCCGCAAAGAAGGTCGCCTTCTACGTAATTGCAAGCCCTGCGGGTGCTTATTTCCACGGTGGTGTAAGCCCGGTTTCGATTTGGCTCTCGACCCACTATTCCCGTGCCGGTAAGGGTGGAACGGGTGCGGCAAAGACTGGTGGAAACTACGCCGCGTCACTGGTTGCCCAAATGGAAGCCGCCGAGCAGGGCTGTCAGCAGGTGATGTTCCTGGACTCAGTTGAGGGCAAGTACCTGGAAGAACTAGGTGGCATGAATCTGGTGCTGGTGACAAAAGACGGCACCTTGATTACTCCTAAGTCAGAAACGATCCTTCCTGGAATCACCAGGGACTCGATCCTCCAGCTCGCTGAAGACGAAGGTCACACCGTAGAGCGTCGCGCCGTGTCTATTGACGAATGGCGAGACGGCGTGGAATCAGGCGAAATCACCGAGGCTTTTGCCTGTGGTACAGCCGCGGTGGTGACGCCAATTGGCCAGTTGAAGACCTCAGAGTTCACCATTGGTTCGCCCGATCAGCCTGCAGGTGAGCTAACCATGTCGCTTCGCCAAAAGCTCACCGACATCCAATACGGCCGCGCTGAAGACCGCTATGGCTGGATGACGCGTCTAGACCACTAGGCAGTCCCATGGTGCGATGGTTGGCGGGAATTGTCCAAGGGGTCACACTCGTTGCGCTCTCGGTGTTCATCTCATCTATTGCCGTGGTCTATCACCGCTGGAATTCGCCCACGGGCGCTGTCATCACCGTCGTGTTATTCGTGGCATTCGGGATAGCAGTGTTTCTGGTGAACCTCTCGCTCTGGAAGCGAGCGGTGGTGGGGCTCAGCGTGTTTGCAACCGTGGCACTGTCTGGGATCCCGCACTACGGCGACTACATGCTCGGCAAAACGTGGGAGGGATACGTGTTGCTTGGAGTCACCTTTGTCTTTGTGATTGCCGTGGTGGTGGCGAACGAGTTTAGAAAGCTTGCCGGGTACGATAGAAAATCCAAGCTTGCTCGTAACGGGAGTACCACGTGACCTACATCATCGCCCTTCCCTGTGTGGATGTTAAAGACCGCGCCTGCATCGACGAATGCCCGGTTGACTGCATTTATGAGGGTGAGCGGATGCTCTACATCCACCCCGATGAGTGCGTGGACTGTGGAGCGTGTGAGCCAGTGTGCCCGGTCGAAGCCATCTACTACGAAGACGATGTGCCCTCACAGTGGGCCGAGTACTACACCGCAAACGTGGAGTTCTTCCGCGAGGTGGGCTCCCCAGGTGGCGCACAAAAAGTGGGCGTCATCAACGACGACCACGAGATTGTGAAAGCTCTTCCGCCTCAGGCGGAGTAGGCCTGATGGCTCTTTCGCTTCCCGACTTCCCCTGGGATGAGTTAGCGGGCGCGAAAAAGCGCGCGGCTGAACACCCCGATGGCTTAATCGACCTTTCGGTGGGCTCTCCGGTCGACCCCACTCCCGCTCGCGCCACAGCCGCACTCGAGGCGGCATCAGACGCCCACGGCTATCCGACAGCCTTTGGCGCTGAAGCGACCCGCGAGGCACTCTCGACATGGTGGCAGCAGGTGCGCGGAGCCTCGGCGGTTGATTCTTCTTGTGTGATGCCCACTGTGGGAAGCAAAGAAATGGTGGGGCTATTGCCGCTGCTTCTGGGGCTCGGCTCATCAGACACCATCGTGATTCCGCCCATCGCCTACCCCACCTACGAAGTGGGGGCGAGTGTGGTCGGCGCGCACATTGTGGCCGAGGCAGACCCGGCGAAATGGCCCGATCAGGCCGCGCTGGTGTGGCTGAACTCTCCGTCTAACCCCACCGGGGAGGTCTTGGATGCGGACTATCTGCGCCAGGCGATCGCCCGCGCTCGCGAAATTGGTGCGGTGTTGGCAAGCGATGAGTGTTATGCGGTGCTGGGACCAGATTCGCAGCCTCGATCGACCTCACTTCTCGCCGACGAGGTGACAGGGGGAGACCTCAATGGTCTGCTGGCGCTCTATTCGCTGAGTAAGCAGTCTCACCTGGCGGGATACCGCGCGGCCATGGTCGCAGGTGACACGTCGCTGATTCAAGAAATTTTGCTGCCCAGGCGCCACCTTGGCCTGATCGTGCCCGAGCCCATCCAGCAAGTCATGGCCGAGCTTGTCCGACACCCCGAAGACACTGACGCCGTGCGGCAGATGTATCAACAGCGACGAAGTGTCATGAAGGGCGCTCTGGAGGCCGCCGGATGGCGTATCGACGGGGGAGATGCGGGCTTGTATCTCTGGGCCACCAACGGAAGCGACTCGAGGGCATCGGTTGATTGGTTTGCCGAGCGCGGAATCCTCGTCGCCCCTGGACATTTCTACGGCGAAGCGGGATCATCACACGTGCGAGTAGCACTTACTGCGTCAGATGACGCAATCTCTCGGGCAGCGGCCAGGCTGGCCTAGTCTTTGGGCCTGGGAATTGGGCGATAGCCCCTCAGTCCAGTCTGCTCTAGGCTTATCTCGCGGGAAAACCAGCACAACTGGTTACCCAATCTGTAGACCACACCCTCCCACCACGGTCTACATCCCGGTGGGCGAAGGAGGAACAGGTGACCGACAACAACAAGGTGACCCTCAACTATCCAGGCGGCGAAGCCGAATTTCCAATCTTGGAATCGAGCGCCGGTGCATCGAGCATTGATTTTTCAACGCTAACCAAGCAGACCGGATACACCTCCCTGGATCAGGGGTTTGTGAACACCGCCTCCACCAAGTCCGACATCACCTTCATTGATGGCGAAAAGGGAATCCTTCGTTATCGGGGCTACCCCATTGAAGACGTCGCCCAACACTCCACCTTCCTCGAAGTGGCCTGGTTGCTTATTTACGGCGAGCTTCCGAGCAAGTCAGAACTCGAAGAGTTCCAGGACAAGGTCTGCCGCCACACCCTGTTACACGAAGACTTGAAGCGCCTCTTTGATGCGCTTCCGCACTCCGCGCACCCCATGTCGGCTCTGTCATCTGCAGTCAGTGCCATGTCGACCTACTACGGCGACTCGCTCGACCCTCGAGATCCAGAGCAGGTAGAGCTTTCCACTATCCGCCTTCTCGCGAAGCTTCCGGTCATCGCCGCCTACGCCCACAAGAAGTCCATTGGGCAGGCGTTTTTGTACCCCGACAACTCCCGCGGTTTCGTTGAAAACTTCCTTTGGCTGAACTTTGGCCTGATGGCTGAAGAGTATGTCGCCAACCCCGTGTTGGTGAAGGCCCTTGATCGCCTGTTGATCTTGCACGAAGACCACGAACAAAACGCGTCCACCTCCACGGTTCGTTTGGTCGGCTCGACCGAAGCAAACCTGTTCGCCTCGATTAGTGCTGGTATCAACGCACTCTCTGGCCCCCTTCACGGAGGCGCCAACGAGTCTGTGTTGACGATGCTGGCTGAAATCCGCGACTCAGGTGAAGGCGTCGAGCGATTCGTCGAGCGTGTGAAGAATAAAGAAGACGGTATTCGTCTGATGGGCTTTGGCCACCGTGTCTACAAGAACTACGACCCACGCGCCCGCCTGGTGAAGGAATCAGCCGACGCCGTTTTGGCCGACCTTGGCGTGAAAGACGACCTGCTTGACATCGCCAAAGAACTTGAAGCGATTGCGCTGGCTGATGACTACTTCGTTGAGCGAAAGCTCTACCCGAATGTCGATTTTTACACCGGTGTGATCTACAAGGCGATGGGCTTCCCCACGCGAATGTTCACCGTGTTGTTTGCCATTGGTCGCCTGCCCGGCTGGATTGCCCACTGGCGTGAGATGAACGACGACCCCACAAAGCGTATTGGCCGCCCCCAGCAGCTCTACACGGGCCCTGACACCAGAGCCTGGCCTAAGCGCTAACTAGCCGTGCAGTGCGGCGTTGAGGGTTATTCCTTGACCCGATCGTGGAATTGCTTCCACCGCGCCAGTGAGTGAGTTCCGGCGATACAAGATGTTTGATTCTCCGCTGAGCTCTGCTGCTTTGACCGACGTGGTCTCACCGCCTTGGATGAGCGAGAGCTTGGTGCCCGCCGTCACGTAGAGGCCTGCTTCGACCACACAGTCATCGCCCAGAGAAATTCCGATTCCGGCATTGGCTCCCAGCAAGCAGCGCTGGCCGATGGAGATAACTTCCTGGCCACCTCCCGAGAGGGTGCCCATGATCGAGGCGCCCCCGCCGATGTCGGAGCCATCGCCCACGACGACTCCCTGGGAGATTCGACCCTCCACCATCGAGTGGCCGAGAGTTCCTGCGTTGAAGTTCACAAAGCCTTCATGCATCACCGTGGTGCCAGGTGCCAAGTGGGCGCCCAAACGGACGCGAGCGGCATCGGCAATGCGCACCTTGTCGGGGACGACGTAGTTGAGCATGGGTGGGAATTTGTCGATGCTCGATACCTGCGCACCTGCCCGCTGCAATTCGATGCGGTGAGACTCTAAGTAGGCGGGCAATACGGGGCCGAGGTTTGTCCAGGCCACGATTTCTAGAACCCCAAAGAGGCCCTCAAGGTTGATGGAGTTTGGGGCTACCAGGGTGTGAGAGAGCAAATGCAGGCGCAGGTACGCATCGGGGATGCTCGCAGGGGGCTGATCCAGGTCGATGACAACGCCAATTCCCACACTCTCGGTGCCGGTGGCATCGTTTTTGCCCTGCAGGTGTTCAATGTCTTGGGGAAGCAGGTGGGGCTCAAATGGCTCGGGTGGAGTGCCAAGCTTTGGCTCTGGAAACCAGGTGTCCAAGACGGTGCCGTCGTGGGCGATGGTTTGTAGTCCGTAGCCAAATGCGCTTCTGTTGCTCTCTGCCATACCCTCCAGGCTAGCTGGCTCCTGCCCCGACTAGGCTTATGTTTCGTGTCCGACGATTTAGTGTTCGATGTCGCTGCCGGTGTGGTGGAGCTGACCCGCGCGCTGTGTGACGTGGAATCTGTCTCGGGTGACGAAGAACTCCTCGCAAACCGCGTAGAAGCAACCCTTCGCACGGCATCCCACCTCGAGGTCATTAGAGAGGGCAACACCGTTGCCGCTCGCACTGCGCTGGGTGCACCAACCCGGGTCATCGTGGCAGGACACTTAGACACCGTGCCCGTTGACAACAACCTTCCCTCCCGCATCGAGGGCGACCACCTGGTGGGTCGAGGAAGCGTTGACATGAAGGGCGGGGTTGCGAGCCAGTTGATTTTGGCCGTGGAGCTTGACCAACCCGCGATGGATGTGACCTGGATCTTCTATGACCAAGAGGAAATCGAAGCCGATAAGAACGGTCTTGGTCGATTCCACCGCAACCACCCCGAATGGATGGTCGGGGATTTTGCCGTGCTGGGAGAGCCTTCTAACGGTGGCGTTGAGGGCGGGTGCAACGGAACAATCCGAGTGGAGCTTCGCGCAACCGGTCTCCGTGCACACTCTGCCAGGCCGTGGATGGGCGACAACGCCATCCACAAACTCTCGGATGCACTCGAGCGCCTTTCGCACTTTTCACCGGAAACCAGGAGCGTTGATGGCCTGGACTACCGTGAAAGTTTGAGCGCGGTCGGAATTCGGGGTGGGGTCGCTGGGAACGTGATCCCAGACGACGCGGTGCTCACGGTGAATTTCCGTTTTGCCCCTGATCGAAGCGTCAGCGACGCGGTCGATTACGTCGCACAGGTGTTCCCCGAGCTCGAGCTCAGCGTGGTCGACGCGTCGGAGGGTGCTCGCCCTGGCCTTGATGGTCAGCTTGCTCTCTCCCTCGTTGCGGCCAGTGGTCAAGAAGCCAGGCCCAAATACGGCTGGACCGATGTGTCTCGTTTTTCTGCCTTGGGTATTCCCGCGGTGAACTTTGGACCAGGCGATGGAGCGCTCGCACACGCCCCCAACGAGCAGGTTCCTATTAGCCAGCTGGAATCGACACATCGAACCCTTCGCGAGTGGCTGGCACAGGGTTAAACGGCGCACTCGTTTTGAATTACGCCCCAATTTCTTGGGATAATAGGAACTTCGACGGTTACTAAAAGGAGAAGACATGGCAGCGATGAAGCCTCGCACTGGTGATGGACCTATGGAGGCTGTCCGCGAGGGCCGTCTGATTATCGTCAAGGTTCCCCTCGAAGGTGGCGGCCGTCTGGTTGTGTCGGTTAACGACCAAGAAGCCACTGATCTTCGCGACGCCCTTCAAGGCGCACTGAAGTAATTTCTTTCGCTTAGGCGCCGTGTACGAGCGCCCAGGCAAGCCCTTCTCCGACGGGAATGAGGCTGTGAGTCACGCGGTCGTCTTCGGCCATAATCCGAAGCAGTGCCCGCATTTCGGCGACACCCTCACTGCGGTTGGCCGCGTTGGCAACCTCGCCGCCCTGGAGGGCTCGAGCGACCAGGATGCTGCCGCCTGGGCGGCAGAGCTTCACGGCATCATCGAAGCAGGCTTCGGCGTCCTCGCCAGGCAGGTCGACCACGACGAGGTCATAGGAGTCTTCGTTCATCTTCGGCAACACATCTTGAGCGCGCTCAGTGATCAGACGCAGTTTGTTGGCATCTAATTCAACGTCCGGCAGCATCTCTCGAAGCGTCACGTGGTGGTCAAGTTCTTTGTCGATGCTGGTGATGTGTGCGCTCGGGCACGCTTCTGCCAGGCGCATCGTGGTGACGCCGACACCTGTTCCTACCTCGATGATCGACTTAGCGCCAGTGGAGCGTGCGATGTGGGAAATGATTGAGCCGAGCACGTGGCCAATTGGCTTCACGCCCTGTTCTGCAGATGCTTTCGCCACATATTCGGCGTCATCGGAGTCCATCACGTACTCGCTGGCAAATCGGTTGACCAGTTCCCAATCTGTCACGTGAGTGTCCCTTCCCGCTTCCTCGTGGTGCCAAGCCTAGGACAGTCCCAGGCCTGGGTGACTATTGTTAGGACGTGTCTTTCGGATTGACCATCGAGAAATTGCTCCTGATTGGAGTGATTATTGTCTTCTTGGTCGGCCCAGACCGTCTCCCCGCCTATTCGGCGAAGCTCGCGAGGTTTGTGCGCTCTCTGCGTGACATGGCAAACGGCGCGAAAGAGCGAATGCGCGACGAGTTAGGGCCTGACTTTGACGAGATGGAGTGGAAGAAGCTCGACCCTCGCCAATACGACCCCAGGCGCATTATTCGAGAAGCCCTCACCGAGGATGAAGCAGCGACCGCGGCGATGACTTCCAGGCCGGTCAGTGAATCGGCCTATCAAAAGCGCCAGCGCCTTCTCAGAGAAGGAAAGCCAGCTCCGTTCGACCCGGATGCCACCTAGCGGGTACTCAGCGGCAGAGAGGCTCCGGCGATGCTGGGCTTGAGCGCGCGAATCTGCGCGCCAATCTGGGCGATCGCCTGCGCAGCAGGGTCGTCTGGGTAAGTCGTAACCACCGGTGTGCCCTGATCGCCTGATTCACGAAGCGTTTGACTCAGCGGCACCTGGCCCAGCAATGGGACACCCAATTTCGATGAGACGGTGTCTCCACCCCCTGAGCCAAAGAGCTCCAGTGTTGACCCGTCAGGAAGCGTGGCCGGTGACATGGTCTCGATGACACCCAAAATGCTTTGGCCAGTCTGTTGTGCGACTTCTGCTGATCGGATTGCCACTTCGGCAGCGGCTTCTTGCGGTGTGGTGACCACGATGACTTCCGCGTGGGGGAGTAGTTGGCCGACCGAAATAGCGACATCTCCTGTTCCAGGCGGTAAATCGAGCAACAGCACGTCGAGATCGCCAAAATACACGTCGGTCAAGAACTGGTTGATGGTGCGGTGAAGCATCGGCCCCCGCCAGCTCACCGCCTGGTTGCCGTCGACAAACATTCCAATCGAAATGATTTTGACGTCGTGAGCGACGGGGGGAACAATCATCGAATCGATTCGGGTGGGCTTGGCGTCCGGAATTCCGAACAGGCCAGGAATGGAAAACCCGAACACATCGGCGTCAATAACTCCCACTCGCAGGCCTGACTGGGCTGCATCAACGGCCAGGTTGGTGGTGATCGTGGACTTACCCACTCCACCTTTACCGCTGGTGACAGCAATTACGCGGGTGAGCGAATCCTTCGTGAAGGGGGTTCCAGACGGCTTGGTCCCGCGAAGCTTCTCGATTAGCGCCTGACGCCTCGGCCCATCCATCACGCTCAACTCAACAGTGACGGCACGGTCCCCTGCAATGGCACTGATTTCCTTCTCGCAGTCGGCCTTAATCCGCTCGCTTGCGGGGCAGCCGACAATCGTGAGGGCGATGGTTGCCAAGATGGACCCGGGTGTCACCTGGATCTCATCGACCATGTCGAGCTCAGTGATGGGACGCCTGATTTCAGGGTCGATGACGCGAGTGAGGGCGTCCCTCACAGCGGATTCGCTCACAACAGACACGAAAAAAGGTCACCACCTGAGAAAGTTGTGGGTTTTTCTGGGCTGAGCCTAGCCAATGGGGTGTGAGAATAGTCTGGTGGCCGCTAACCAGTCTTCTCGTCAAGTAACCCTTGACCGTCTTTCACGCGTGCCTAACGGACAAGAGCTCGGACGATTCGAAAACTATTTAGACGCCAAGAAACTTGTTGATCGCCTTCTCGACGGTGGCCTGCCTCCGAAGGCACTCTCCATCGTGGGAGAGGGTTTGGAGTCGGTCGAGCGGATCACCGCAAAGTACGGCTACGGTCGTGCGGCCATTAACTCGGCAATGACCGGGTCCTGGATTGGCTTGTTCTCGGGACTGCTGTTTGCCTCCTTCGGCCAGTCGGTAAGTTTGAGCCCGCTTCTTGCCGGAGCGGTTATTGGTGCCGGTGTGGGAATGATGGCGGGAATGATTCTCTATACCTCCCAGAAAGCCACTAGGCCCACGTTTCGCTCGGTCCAGCAGATCATCGCGGATTCCTACCGGGTCATCGTTGATGAGTCCCTCCACGGCAAAGCCAAGAGGGTTTTGAGCGAGGGAGAGGGCAACTAGTCATGTCCGAGGAACGCGAAGCGCTCGATTTGAGCCTGACTGGCGCGCTCAACCTCGGCGGACTTGCTCCGGTAGCGGAATGGCTCGACCAAAAAGCCCCCCACGAGATTGCTGAAGAGCTCACTCGGTTAAAGCCAGTTCAAGCAGCCCTCGTATGGCGCATGCTTCCCCGCGATGAAGCCTTAGAAGTGTTTGAAGAGCTCGACAGCGTCCAGCAACAAGAGTTGCTCAGTGGCATGCGTGACAGCGCGTTCCGCGAAGTGGTCGAGGAAATGGACCCCGACGACCGTGCGCGCCTGCTGGGCGAAGCCCCGGCCGGATTTGTCCGTCGTGTGCTCGCGGGCTTAAGCCATAAAGAACGCGCCATGACGGCGTCGCTGCTGGGATACCCAGAAGGTTCGGTGGGTCGTGTGATGAGCCCCGAGGTGGTCACCGTTCAAGAGTCCACCCCGGTTCCAGAGATTTTGGATGTGGTTCGCCGAAAAGGTGGCGACGCAGAAACCGTTGACTTGTTGGCCGTGGTCGACCGAAGCCAGAAACTTGTCGGAGTGGTGGGCCTGAGCCACGTCGTACTAGCGGACCCGGGCTTGACCGCCGGAGAAATCTCGGACGAGAACGCCCCCACATTGGAAGTCACCGATGACGCGGAATACGCGGCCCGCTTGGTTCAGGAAACCAACCGACTCGGTCTGATGGTGCTCGATAGCCAATCGCGTGTGTTGGGTGTGCTCACCGTAGACGACGCCTTGGAAGTGATTGAAGAGGCAGACACCGAAGACGTTGCCCGTCAGGCGGGTCAGTTGCCCTCGAGCTCCCACTACCTTTCCACGAGCGTGTTCCAGTTGGCGAAATTGCGTGTGTTCTGGCTGGTGATTTTGATTGCTGCGGCCAGCGGAACGATTGGCGTGATGGGGCTGTTTGAAACCAAGCTTCATGAAATCACCGCACTGGCGCTGTTCATCCCGCTTCTTGTGGGGACCGGAGGAAACATTGGCGCTCAGGCGGCTACTGGGGCGGTGCGCGCACTCGCTGTGGGCGAGGTGCGCCCCAGCGACGTGTTGCGGGTGGCGTGGAGAGAATCCCGAGTGGGCGTGTTCCTCGGTGTGGTCCTTGGCGGCCTGGCCTTTGTCGCGGCAACCTGGGTATCGGGCCTTCCCATCGGGATTACTGTCGGGCTCTCGATCGTGTTAATCGCTGTGTGGGCGACCACGATCGGTTCCGTGATGCCACTGGCAGCTCAGGCGGTCAAGATTGACCCTGCTGTCATTTCAGCGCCGCTGGTGACCACGCTGGTGGACATGAGTGGATTGTTGATCTACTTCTTGGTCTCGGGGCTGGTCCTCGGCATTTAGCCTCGGCGCATCCACGCTTCGACCTCGGTAACGCTCCTGGGAATTGCCGCGGAGAGGTTTTCGTATCCAGTTTTTGTGACCACGATGTTGTCTTCGATACGAACGCCAATTCCCCGCCACGCCTCAGGAACACTCAAGTCATCGGGTTGGAAATAGAGTCCAGGCTCAATCGTGAAGACCATGCCGGGTTTTAGCTCTTGGTCGACATAGAGCTCTCGTCGTGCTCTCGCACAGTCGTGGACGTCGAGGCCTAGGTGGTGGCTTGTTCCGTGGATCATGTAGCGACGGTGCTGGCCACCTTCACTGGAGAGTGCAACGTCTAGAGATACCGGTAGGAACCCCCAAGAGTCGATGTAGCCCGCGATGACTGCCATGGCCGCATCGTGTATTTCTCGGAAGGCAATCCCCGGCTTCACAATCGACATCGCCGTATCCGCAGCGTCCAAGACTGCCTCATAGACGAGTTTTTGTTGGGGCGAAAACTCGCCTGAAACCGGAAGAGTCCTGGTGATGTCTGCGGTGTAGAGAGAATCCATCTCCACTCCGGCGTCAACCAGAAGGAGGTCGCCAGAGGAGACGGGGCCATCGTTTTTCACCCAATGCAGGATGCACGCGTGTGAACCAGAGGCGGCAATGGTTCCGTATCCCACATCGTGACCTTCGAGGCGTGCCCTGGCCTGGAACGCCCCCTCCACCACCCGCTCACCCCGGGATTCATCGACCGCGCGCGGCAGCGAATCGATGATGTCGTTGAAACCGCGGTGGGTGGCGTCGATTGCGGCGCTCAGTTCAGCAATCTCGTAGTCGTCTTTGACAAACCGAAGCTCGGAGACGATTTGTCCCAGTAGCTGGTCGGCCTCGCGCAAGTCATCGGCGCGTTGTTGGCCGAGCGTGTCCACCCGGTACTGGGTGATTTCGAGATAGTTCAGCGGATCAGCGTCATCGATAAACACTGCGCGCGGCAGATCGTCTGCGTCTACTCCTGACCATTCGTCGAGTGAGCGCGTGGTGATGCCAAGGGTGGCCTCAATGTCATCCAGGTGGGGCCGGGGTCCGGTCCAAAATTCACCGCGTTCGGCGTTGGCATAAAACTCATCAGTGTCACGTCCCGCAGGGCCTCGTGCATACAGCGTCGTGCGAACCACATCTCTGGAGGTGTCGATGGTGAGGATGGAGCCAGGCGTTGTCTGCGACCCCCAGCCGGTGAAGTAGGTGAAGGCGGTGTGGGCTCGGTAGGGGTAGTCCGTGTCATTTGAGCGCTGCTTGGGTGCTCCCGCGGGAATGATCAAGAGTGCGTTGTCGGGAAGCCCCTCGAGTGAGGCAACTAGTTGCATTCGTCGATTCTTGGTGTGGCCGACCCAAGTCGCAGGCGCCGCGGGAGTGCGGGCAGGATCAGCCCAATTGCTCCTCATCGACTCGGCAAACGCCTTCGATTCAGGCGCTCGCTGACGAGACGGTTTCTTTCCTGTACTAGCCACGCACTAAGTCTCCCATCCTGTGGCACCTAACATGGAGGGGTGAGTGACCTAATAATCGACCTGCACGCCCACACCAGGTCATCCGATGGGTCCGATACTCCGACAGAACTTGTCGAGGCAGCCCATCAGGCTGGTCTTCACACCGTGGCAATTACCGACCACGACACCACGTCAGGCTGGGCCGAAGCCACCGAGGCCGCTAGAAACTTTGGCATTCAGTTGGTGCCAGGGATTGAGCTCAGCACCCAAATCATTGATCACAGCAACGGCTTTGAGCCCCACAGTATTCACCTGCTGGGCTACCTGCTTGACCCCAACCATCCGGCGTTGGTGGAAGAAATGGCAAAAATCCGCTCTCACCGCGACAACCGCCTGCAGATGATGGTCGACAAAATTGCCGCCGACTACGACATCGACTGGTTAGAGGTGCGCGCCACCATTCCTCCTGGAGCAACCCCTGGCAGGCCCCATATTGCTGAAGTGCTCATCGCCAAGGGGATCGTCTCGGATACGACAGAAGCGTTCCAGCACATACTTGCCGCGCATGGCCCGTATCACGTGCCCCATTACGCGCCGAAGCTAGACCGTGCACTTGGAATCATTAGAGAAGCAGGTGGTGTGCCCGTACTTGCTCATCCGCTGAGCCGAGGCGGAAACCCCGCTACGGATGTGTCTGGATCATTGGAAGACGTCATTTCCCGCTATGAAAAATGGATGTCTCTTGGGCTGATGGGGGTGGAGCTTCATCACCGAGAAAACGACCCGGAGCTCACAGAAACTCTGGCAGTTGTGGCGGAAAAGCTTGGTCTCATTGTGACGGGCTCAAGCGACTACCACGGCACGAAGAAGCCCAACTACTTAGGCGAAAACCAGACCACCCTGGTCAACCTCGAACGTATCCTCGAGGCCGCAACCGGCTCCGAGGTCATCTCGACTTAAGACGATTCGCCACCGGTGCGACGACGGCGACGTCGACGCTGTGGGTTGGCATTCTCACCGTCATCCTTTTGGCGAGGCCTTTGGGGAGCGCCACGGCGTTGCGACTGCTGGGGTTTACCCGCTTCTCGCTCGCGCTTTGGCATAGGGGTGTCTTTGATGCGCCCCTTGGTGCCCTTGGCAATACCCATGTCGTTGAAGAGGTGCTCAGACGACGAGTAGGTTTCTTGAGGCTCTGGCACATTCAGCTCGAGCGCGCGGTTAATCAGCGCCCACTTGTGTAGGTCTTCCCAGTCCACAAACGTGACCGCGATTCCGGTCTTGCCGGCGCGACCCGTTCGTCCGACGCGGTGGAGGTAGGTCATGTCGTCGTCGGGAATGGTGTGGTTGATCACGTGGGTGACGTCATCGACGTCAACCCCACGGGCGGCGACGTCGGTGGCGATCAAGATTTCTTTCTTGCCCTGTCGGAATGCCGTCATTGCCCGCTCGCGAGCATCTTGGCTCATGTCACCGTGCACAGCAGCGGCGGGGAATCCGCGGTCACTCAACTCTTCTACCAGCCGAGCGGCAGCGCGCTTAGTGCGGGTAAAGATGATGGTTTTCCCGCGGCCTTCAGCCTGAAGAATGCGACCAATTACTTCGTCCTTGTCGAGCTGGTGGGCACGATAGATGAAGTGTTTGATGTTTGCCTGGGCGATAGTTTCTTCGGGGTCGTGGGCTCTGATGTGAAGGGGCTTGGTCATAAACCGGCGGGCAAGTGTCAGCACGGGACCCGGCATGGTGGCAGAAAACAACAGCGTCTGGCGCACCTCGGGGGTTTTCGCGAATAGGCGTTCCACATCGGGCAAGAAGCCAAGGTCCAGCATCTTGTCGGCTTCGTCCAAGACCATGACCTTCACATCGCCAAGCGATAGTTTTCGTTGTTGCATCAGGTCCAACAGGCGGCCAGGAGTTCCCACAACCACCTGGGCTCCCTTCTCAATCTGTTCGATTTGGCCTTCATATGCCTTGCCGCCATAAATTGCGGCAATCTCGACGCCGCGCTTGGAGGAGGCGACCTCCAAGTCCTCGGTCACTTGGATGGCGAGTTCGCGGGTGGGGACGACCACGAGGGCTTTCACGCCGGGTTCTGGGTTGTCACCCAAACGCTGAAGAAGCGGAAGGCCAAAGCCCAGCGTCTTTCCGGTTCCGGTGCGGGCTTGTCCAATAATGTCCTGGCCGGTGAGGGCAACGGGAATGGTTTGTTCTTGAATGGGGAATGGGGAGTCAATGCCCTCTGCTTGGAGAGCTT
>CAYXEM010000016.1:0-13331 GCA_964464045.1 uncultured Microbacteriaceae bacterium
TCGCTCAAGCGCGGCAACGGCTTTGGCCATCGCCAAGTAAGTTTTACCCGTTCCCGCGGGGCCTATGCCAAAGACAATCGTGTTGTGGTCAATGGATTCGACGTAGCGCGCCTGACCAAGAGTTTTTGGCCGGATGGTGCGCCCACCACGCGACACGATGGGCTGGCCCAACACTCTTGAGGCCTCGTGGTCAGACTCCCTCGCAATCCGAGCGGTCTGAACAACTTCACTATTGGACAACTGCACTCCTGTTTTCGCCAACGAGATGAGCTCTTCGACCACGCTCATCGCCTCTTCTGCTCTCGAGCGATCACCCTCGATTGTGATCCGGTTTCCTCGCGCGTGAATGGTCAGGTCGGGGAATTCCCGCTCCACTTCTGCCAGGACCCGATCGTGCACACCGAGCACACGAATCATCGCAACGTCATCCACGTCGAGCGCGAGTGACACCGGGATGCCCAAGGGTGCTGTCTTATCCGTCGGCAAGAGACCCCTCGGAGAATCCGCCCGCAAGGACGTGGGCGTGCACGTGGAACACTGTTTGTCCCGCGGCCTCGCCTGTATTGAAGACAAGTCGGAACTCACCATTCGCGTATTCGCTCGCGATGTCCTGGGCAACCGATACGAGCTCGGCGAGCAGTTGTGGATCTCCTGCAGCGAGTTCGACCACATTCGCATACTGGGTGGCCTTGGGGATCACCAGAATGTGGACGGGAGCTTTGGGCGCGATGTCTTTAAACGCCAGGATGCGCTCAGAATCGCGCACGATATCCGCGGGAATCTCACCCGAAATGATTCTGGAGAAGATGCTCTCTTCGCTACCTGACATAGCCCCAGTCTACAAAGCGCCAATGGATGGGCGCTGGGGTCGTCACCAGTGCCCCAGTCGTTGATGAATTAACGCGATGGCGATCGGGCCGGCGCTGGACGTGCGAAGCACTCCTGGTCCCATCTTCGCGAGCCTTGCACCTGCGGTGTGAAGCATTTCGCGCTCAGCATCCGAAAACCCGCCCTCCGGACCCACGACGAGGGCAACCGGTAGGGCGTCTACCCCGGACTCAAGCTCCACGTCAGCCAGACGCATCTGCGCACGGTGATCCAACACAATCAATTGCCAAGAGCTGGCGTCCTTCGCGAGCTCACTGGTTGACACAAGCGGCGACACCTGAGGGGTGTGGGCTTGGATGGCTTGTTTGCTCGCTTCTGTGACGATGCGCTGCCACCGAGCAACCCCTGAATCTACTTTGTCGCCTTTCCACCTGGAGACACAGCGCTCGGCAAGCAGCGGGATCACACCGGAGACACCGACCTCTGTCGCAGCTTCAATGGCTTGTTCGTCACGCCCGGACTTGGCGAGAGATTGAATGAGCCACACGCCCGGAACATCCACTTCGGTATGGCTCACGGAGACCACCACGAGGTGCACTTCGGAGGCATCCACATGGCTTGCCTCTGCCTGGGCGATTGAGCCTCGACCGTCCCCGATCAAAATTCGCTCTCCCACCCGGAGCCTCGCTGCCTTGGCAGCATGGCGCGCTTCATCGCCGGTGAGGACAATCGTTTCGCCAGCAATCACACGAGAACCAGCAGGGGCCAAGTAGAAGTGCGCCACGAATTAGCCGCCAAACAAGCGGTCACGAAGCCGCTGGAAGGTGCTGGGATGAGCCGCCTTCAATTGAGGAGCGTGGGGCTTTCGCAACTCGCGCAGCTTCTTCACCAAGTCGCTTTCTTTGCTTGCGAGCTTGGTGGGAGTGACCACGTGGACGCTGAGCTTTAAATCCCCGCGGCCTGCTCCCCGAAGCTTGGTCACGCCTCGGCCCTTGATGGTCAGTACATCCTCAGACTGGACGCCTGGGCGAATAGTGATGTCGACTGGTCCATCGAGGCTGTCAACCGTGGTTTCTGTGCCCAAAATCGCATCGGTCAGGTCAACATCCAAGGTGGCCACGAGGTCATCTCCGGCCCGGGCAAAGGTGTCGTGCGGAGTGACCGAGAACTCCAGATACAGATCCCCGGCAGGTCCGCCACCGTGTCCCACTTCACCGGATCCTGGCAAGTGGATGCGTTGACCCGATTCGATTCCACCTGGAATATCAACGTCGAGCGAGCGCGAAGCGCGGACGCGTCCTTGACCGGCGCAGCTCGGGCACGGGTGTTCGATGACCGTTCCGAAGCCACGACACGACCCACACGGGCTTTGGGTCACCATGTTCCCCAGAAGGCTTCGCACAGTGCGCTGGACCGATCCGGAGCCGCCACAAATGTCACAGCGCCTCGGTTCGGTCCCCGGAGCACAACATGATCCTTCACAGCTTTCGCACACCACTGCCGTGTCGACGTCAATGGTTTTCTTGATCCCAAAAATTACGTCGACTAGGTCGATGTCGACCCGCAACAGCGCGTCTTGGCCCCTCTCGCGACGTGAACGCGGACCCCTGGAACCACCCGCAGCGCCGCCAAAGAAGGTCTCAAAAATGTCGCCAAAGTTGCCGAAGCCACCAAATTGGTCGCCACCACGGTCATAGCGGTCGCGCTGTTCCGGGTCGCTTAAGACCTCGTAGGCGTGAGTGACGAGTTTGAACTTCTCTTCCGCCCCGTCTTCTTGGTTCACATCTGGGTGGAGCTCGCGCGCAAGCTTGCGATAAGCCTTCCGGATCTCGTCGGTGCTCGCTTCACGCGAAACACCCAAGACTTCGTAGTGGTCAACACTCATGAGGGGGAATCTTCCTGCTGGTTTTGCTGGCCGAGGGCGCGAGAGAGATAGCGTGCCACCGCCCGCACGGCCGCCATGTTTCCGGTGTAATCCATTCGGGTAGGACCTAACACGCCGAGAACTCCTGCATCGGCAGTGTTTGCTTGGTAAGAACCTGCCACCACGGAAGCTTCTGAGAGCGGGCCACCGAGTTCGCTGCCGATCCTGGCCCCAACGTCGAATCCGTCTTCTCGCATTTCGTGGAAGAGCTTCAAGACGGTGACTTGCTCTTCAATAGCTTCCAAGACGGGATAGACACTCTGGGAGAAGTCAGCCTCGGTCTTGACCAGATTTGCCGCCCCCGACATCAACAACCTGGTGGTGCGGTGGGCCTCGAGGGTGCGGCAAATTCCATCGCTGAGTTGCTCAAACAAGGTGCGACGATCGGGATGCACATTGTCAGGGACTTTGCTCAGAACCTGGGGCACCTCGTCCAGGCTCTTTCCGATCAGAACTTCGTTGATCGCAGCCCTAATCTCACCAATCACTGATTCGTCGGGGAGGTGACCCCAGTCGACCACGCTTTGGTCCACACGGCCAGAATCCGTAATCACAATCACCATCACCCGAGCGTCATCCACCGGGAGAAGCTCGACGTGGCGCACTTTTGCCTGCCCAAAAGTGGGGTACTGAATGAGTGCAACCTGGTTTGTGAGAGTCGACAAGAGACGCACCGTCCTCGTCAGCGTGTCATCGAGGTCAACGGACTCCTCGAGGAATCGTGAGATGGCTTGTCGCTGTGCTCCGGTGAGGGGCTTGTGATTAGTGAGGGTGTCCACAAACACCCGGTATCCCTTGTCGGTAGGAACCCGCCCTGCCGACGTGTGAGGGGCAGCAATCAACTCTTCTTCCTCGAGCAGCGCCATGTCATTTCGAATAGTGGCCGCCGAGACTTCGAAGCCTGGCCGCTCAGCAATCGCCTTCGAGGCGACTGGTTCACTCGAGTGGATGTAGTCCTGGACGATGACACGCAATACGTTTAAAGCCCGCTCCGAAACCAACGACACCACCCCTTCGCGCTAGCAGTCTGGCAACTTGTCTGCTAATTCTACGAAAAAGCGTGGCCAGGTTCCTGAAGGAAACTGTCTATTCGCCTACAAGGCGAAGAGCGATCTGGTCGGCGATGAGTCGCCCCGCTCGAGTCAGCACGAGCGTGCCCTGAATGACCAATTCTGGCTCTACCAAGGATTCACTCATCGCCCACGCCACTACTGCTTGGTGTCCAGGACGAAGCTGCGCCAGGGGTAATCCCTCTTTGGTGCGAAGCCTGAGCATTACGAGCTCCATGTAGCGCTCACTGTCGCCCAAAATTTCTCGCGCGAGCGCGGGAGAATTCCCCGCTCGCACACGGTCGGCGTAGGCCTTGGGGTGTTTCACATTCCACCAGCGCACGCCACCCACATGGCTATGGGCTCCAGGTCCAATCCCCCACCAATCCGCGCCGCTCCAATAGGAGAGGTTGTGTCGTGAGCGGGTCCCCACACGGGTTGACCAATTGCTCACTTCGTACCAGTCAAAGCCGGCGGCTGCGAGCGCATCATCGGCTATTTCGTAATACTCGGCGTGAACATCGTCGTCGATTGCGTCAATCTCACCTTTATTGACCCGTCTCGCCAGGGCTGTACCAGGCTCCACAATCAACGAATAGGCGGACACATGGTCTGGCTCAAGCTCGAGGGCCCGGTTGAGAGTGTGGCTCCAATCCTGTGCTGACTCTCCTGGAGTGCCATAAATCAGGTCAACAGAAACCTGCATGCCCGCCGCTTTGATTGCGTCAGCGACACCTGGGACGAGGTCTGGATTGTGGGTGCGGTCAAGGGTTGAGAGCACGTGGGGCACAAACGACTGCACGCCCAGCGACACCCTGGTCACGCCACCTTCGGCGAGCGCGTCGAGATAGGCCTGGTCGAGCGTGTCGGGGTTTGCCTCGACGGTAATTTCAGCCCCCGACTCTATGCCCCACCACTCGCGGGCGCGCTGAATTACCCCCGTGAGGTCGTTCGCGGGCAAAAGAGTGGGAGTTCCCCCACCGAAGAAGACAGTAGAGAGGCGGCGAGGAGCCACGCCCGAGGATTCTAATACCTGCTGAGCAAACTCAAGCTCGCTACACGCAAGGCTCGAATAGTCACCGTGTGAGACACCTGGCATGTCGGCCTGGGTATAGGTGTTGAAGTCGCAGTAACCACAGCGGACCCGACAAAAGGGGATGTGGACGTAGAGACCGAACTGCCTGGCTGCCAACTCTGCAGCGCTTGCGGGCAGCAGTCCATCCAGCGGCGCAGGGTCACCATCGGGAAGAGCTGCCACTAGATCACCTGGATGAACCAGATGGCATACATCCGATACATCATGACGGCGAGGGAAAAGCCGACCACCACTAGTGCCCAGGTGGCCCACTTGGTCCGCTCAATGAGCCCCCACACAATTGCTCCAGGGGCGAGAACAAGGGCGGTTCCGAGATACGCCCAAAATTCGACGATGTCACCAGTGGGTTTAACGCCTTGAACCTGTAGCACCACCGTCACGACGACCTGGATAAGAACTGCGATTCCCAGCAGTGCCGTCAGCCCCAGCGTGTAGTCGTTGGGCGGGGTCTTACGAAGCGCAAACACCAGGGACACCAGCATCTGGATGAGGGAAATACCGATGATGGCAAAGCCCATCCACGCAATCATCACTCCCCCTTAGGACTCTGGAAACCCGACCAGGATACGGGCGCGACCTGATTCAATCGCCACAATCGCAATCAGGCGTCCGCTCGGGTCAACCACACCGACCGGAGAATCGGCAGCATAGCCTTCTGGGGCATCAAGAAAAACTTGCTTGCCGTGACTGATCTCAACGGTCTGAGACGTGCTCGCGCTGACAACGGGCATGATCGCCGAGGCGACCTCTGCAAGGCTCAACAGGCGATCGGGAGAAATATCGTCTGGAGAACATGCCCGTGACACGTCGAAGGTGCCTACGTGGCTTCGACGAAGCATCGTCAGGTGTCCACCCACCTCGAGCACCTGGCCTAAGTCCCTGGCGATTGCCCGGATATAGGTGCCAGACGAGCACCAGACGTCGATATCAACGTCCACCACACCCTCGCCGTGGGTCATCTGCCCCACATCTAGGTGGTGAATGGTGACTCGACGTGAGGGAATAACTACTTCTTCACCGGCTCGTACCCGGTCGTAGGCGCGCTTTCCATCAATTTTGATGGCGCTCACGCTGGAGGGAACTTGGTCAATCTGCCCCACAAATCCCGCCAAGGCGTCTCGAATCCCGTCTTCGGTAAGGGCAGCGAGTTTCAAGGCGTCGGCGGTGTCGACGATTTCGCCTTCAGCATCGTCGGTCGATGTGGATTGACCGAGCCGAATGGTTGCCTGGTAGCGCTTATCAGCGCCAACGAGGTAGGTCAACAGCTTGGTGCCAGGACCAACGCCCAGAGTGAGTAGCCCCGAGGCCATCGGGTCAAGAGTTCCTGCGTGTCCTACCTTTTTGAGCCCGAGCGTCCTGCGAGTAATCGCAACAATGTCGTGGCTCGTCGGACCTGTTGGCTTATCGACAAGTAGAACTCCCGAGAGCACCTATCCGAGCGCCTTCGTGTGCCAGATGGTTTTAACCTCGGTAAACGCGCTAATTCTCTCGAGGCTCACCGCCGGCACGCCCTTCACCGGGGTGTACACGCGCTTAAGCGTCTCAGCAGCAGCTTCCTCCAAGCTGGCCCAATCAAGCTCCCCTGCGCCCATCAGATCAAGCGCGTTGACGTCTGAGTGGGAGGCCACCCATGGCGCAATTGATGCGCGCTCTCCGGTCAAAATGTTGACCACACCGCCGGGAACGTCACTGGTGTGAAGCACCTCTGCGAAGCTCATGGCCGGAAGTGGCTGACTGGGGTGAGAAAGCACCACAACAGCATTTCCAGTGACAATGATCGGCGCGATGGTCTGGACGAGACCCAACAGGCTCTGGCCTTTCTGCTCCTGTGGCGCAAAAGCCACCACGACACCGCTTGGCTCAGGAACACTGAGGTTAAAGAACGGTCCCGCGACAGGGTTTGCCCCGCCCACAACCTGGGCGTGCTTATCTGACCAGCCGGCGTACCAGACCCACGCGTCAATAGCGTGGTCTACTTGTTGGTTGGCCACCCGCGCACTGACGGATTCGCCCTGTCTAATCTCTTCAACAAATTGTTCGCGCCGGCCCTCCAGCATTTCTGCGATTCGATAGAGCACCTGACCACGGTTATAGGCGGTCGCCCCCGCCCAGCCCGCGTGAGCACCGCGGGCAGCGACAATCGCGTCACGCGCGTCTTTTCTACTTGCCTGGGCCACGTGTGCAAGGTGTTCACCCGATCCAGACACTACTGGCATGGTGTAGCCCGACTCACTACGAGGGAACTTTCCTCCGATGTAGAGCTTGTAGGTCTTTTTCACCGCAACTCGCTCGCTCATTTGCGACCTCCCGTTCGAATCGGGGTTTTCAGGTAGGCCAGCAGACCGGCCACACCCCCTTCGCGTCCATAACCAGATTCTTGGTATCCACCAAAGGGGCTGGTCGGATCAAACTTGTTGAAGGTATTTGCCCAGACAACGCCAGCCTGGAGCTTGTCGACGACCGAGAGCATGCGACTTGCTTTCTCAGTCCACACACCTGCCGAGAGGCCGTATGGGGTGTTGTTCGCCTTTTCGATTGCCTCCGCTGGGGTGCGGAAGGTAAGCACCGATAACACCGGCCCAAAGATTTCTTCCTGGGCAATGCGGTGTGAGGCCTGAACACCGGTGAAGACGGTGGGTGGGAACCAGAATCCCTTGGACGGAATGTCGCAGGACGAGCTCCACCGGCTCGCACCTTCAGCCTCCCCTGAATTGGCGATTTCTGTAATGGTGTCGAGCTGGCGCTTGGAGTTGATGGCACCAATATCAGTGTTTTTATCCAGCGGGTCACCCAAACGAAGAGTCTCAATACGACGGGTCAACTTGGAGAGCACCTCGTCGTGGACGTTTTCTTGCACCAACAGCCTGGATCCTGCGCAGCAGACGTGGCCCTGATTGAAGAAGATTCCCGAGACAATGCCTTCGATGGCCTCGTCAATGGGCGCATCGTCAAAGACGATATTTGCGCCCTTACCCCCGAGCTCCAGGGTCAAGGCGGTTGAGCGGCCAGCCAGCGACTTCGCAATCTGTCGCCCCACACGCGTCGACCCGGTGAAGGCGACTTTGTCGATTCCGCGGTGTTCTACAAGTGCTTGCCCAGTCTTTCCTGCCCCCGTGATGATGTTCACCACGCCAGATGGAAGATCTGCTTCTTGGCAAATTTCAGCAAAGAGAAGAGCGGTCAAAGGAGTGGTTTCTGCAGGCTTCAACACAACCGTGTTTCCTGCGGCAAGCGCCGGAGCAACCTTCCAGGCCAGCATCATCAGCGGGAAGTTCCACGGAATGACCTGTCCGATTACACCGTGCGACTGTGGCGTGGCACCACCGGTTGCGAACTCGAGCTTGTCGGCCCAGCCGGCGTAGTAGAAAAACCACGCTGCGGCAGTGGGGATATCGAAGTCCCTGGTCTCTTTGATGGGCTTACCGTTATCGAGTGTTTCTGCCACTGCGAGCTCACGGGAGCGCTCTTGGATGATTCGGGCAATCCGGAAGAGATACTTTGCCCGCTCCGAGCCAGGCATGCGCGACCAGACCTTGTCATAGGCAACGCGAGCGGCCTTGACAGCCTTGTCCACGTCCGCCGAGGTTGCCTCAACGACCTTGGTGATTGTTTTCTCGGTCGCTGGCGAAATGGTCGCAAATGACTTACCGCGCGAGCCCTGAAACTTGCCGTCGATGAAGAGACCGTATTGCTTTTGCAGCTTCAGAATCGAAGTTGATTCTGGGGCGGGGGAATAGTCGAGGAAACTCATGATTAGTCCACGCTCACGTAATCGGGGCCACTGTAGTGACCTGTGGTCATCTTTTGTCGCTGCATCACAAGGTCATTGAGCAAGCTGGAGGCGCCAAACCTAAACAGGTGCGGGTCAAGCCACTGCTCTCCTGCAATCTCTGCCACGGCAACGAGGTAGCGAAGAGCATCCTTTGCGGCACGAATACCGCCTGCGGGCTTGTAGCCAACGAATTCGCCGGTGGCGAGATACCAGTCGCGAACAGCTTCCAACATCACGACCGACACCGGAAGGGTCGCCGCCGGCTGCACTTTTCCGGTTGATGTCTTAATAAAGTCAGCGCCGGCCAAAATAGCGAGTTGGCTCGCGACTCGAACATTGTCGAGGGTCGCGAGCTCTCCCGTTTCCAAAATGACTTTGAGGTGGGCATAGCTACCGTCTGGGCGCTTACACGCTTCTTTCACGCGAACGATTTGGTCGAAGACTTCACCCAGCCGCCCGGACAAGAACGCACCGCGATCAATCACCATGTCGATTTCGTCCGCACCTGCCGCAACAGCGTCCTCGGTATCGAGCAGCTTCACCTTCATGCTGGCGCGACCACTGGGAAACGCGGTGGCCACTGCCGCAACGCTAATTCCAGAAGGGTCCTTCGATACATGCTTGTCGCCCAAAGCCTCAACGGCATGGCCGACCATGTCGCCATACACACACACCGCAGCCACCGAGGGCGCGGAGTGGTCGAGCGGGTCTGTGTGAATTGCGTGGCTCACCAGTGAGCGCACTTTTCCAGGGGTGTCTGCACCCTCCAGGGTCGTCAAATCAACCATGCGAATGGCCAGGTCAAGGCCCTGACGCTTGGTCTCGGTTTTCAGGGAGCGGGTTTGGAAGTGGCCTGCCCTGGCGTTCGCGCCAATGACATCAACGCGGGGTAGCCCGTTGAGATAGCGGCGAAGAGATTGTTCGCTGAGGTCTGTGCCCAGCACACTGGATGCCCGTGATGCGGGCGCAAGAGCTTGAGATGCACTCACCATCTGGCACCGCCTCCTCGCTCGTGTTCTATCTAGTGCAAGCTACGACCCTAGCGCTTCTCCGGCTGAAGGGTAATAGGCCCGGTGGGCACGCCTTTTTCTTCCAACTCGAACTCAATGGTGCGCTCTTTACCCAACACCCAGTAGGCAGGAAGCACCGCGGCAGAAAACACCGTCAACACAATCAGACTGGCAATCCAATTGCCGGTGATTTCGTGGAGCGCTCCCACCACAATGGGCCCAAGACCTGCGACAACATATCCGACCGTGTTCACAAAACCGGCGAGCTCAGTCGCCATTTGGTGCGTTGCCGTGCGCGCCCCGATGAGGGCTAGTGACATCGAGAACGTCAGGGTATTCAAGCCGGTGAGCACAGACCACAGCAGCACCGAAAACGACGGGGCAAAGATGAGGCCTAAGAACCCGGCCACGCCGCTAAACGCGGAGAGGAGAACGAGACGCTTAGACCACCCGGGGCGAACAGCCAGGTTCGGCACCACAAGCGACATTGGCATTCCCAAAATGGCAAACACGGTCAGCGCAAGTGCTGCTTCTTCGGCACTCGAGCCCGCGTGGTCGCGAAGGATCTGGGGGAACACCCCAAAGATTGTGTAGGCGGTGAACCCAGACACCGAGAAGATCAGCATGATTGATCTGGCCGTAGCGGAGCGTCCCACTCTGGCAGAGCGTGCTGAGCGGGGAAGGCTTGCATAAACAGCTTTCTCACTCGCCCTCCTGCGGAGCGCCAGCGGCAGCAAGATGAGGTAGGGCAACACCGCGACGATGCTGATTAGTGCCCAACTGGCAATCGAGAATCGCCAGCCATATTCTCTGGCCAAGGCGAGACCCACCGCCGAGGGCAGGGCCGTTGAGATGGCCATCATCGTCGAATACAGCGATGTAATAAGCCCAATGCGCTCGGGGGCATAGAGCTTCACAAGCCCCGGCAAAATCACGTTGAGGACCCCAATTCCCACCATCAACACCACAGTTGAGGCGAAGAGGCCGAAGTAATTCGGCGTAATTCCTCGGCCCAGGTGGGCAAGTGCGGTCACGACCGAGACCACAATCGCCGCGCCCTCGAGGCTTAGCTTTCTGGCCACCCACGGGCTAAACAACCCCGCGACGGCATACGCAATCGGCGGAATCGCGCCAAGAATGGCCAACCACAACCCATCCACGGGCAAATCGAGGTCTAACTCACCGGCAATCGGTGACAGCGCGGCGACACCCGTTCGGCCACCCAGCGACAAAATGAGCACGCCTGCAATACCAAGCCAGGCAATTGTTCGCGCAGAAAGTGTTGTCGAGGTCTTCGTCATGACAGACGTTCCCGAATCGCAACCGCGTCTCGATCCATTTGATCGGCGAGAGCGTCGGCGCCCTCGAATTGCATCATCGGCCGAATGTAATCAATAAATTTCACGTCAATGACCAGGTCGTAGAGGTCTCGATCGACATCGAAAAGGTGCGCCTCTACCATCCGCGCGTCAACATCGCCGAAGGTGGGGTTGAGACCAATAGACGTGGCGGCCGGAAAATCCACGCCATCAACGGTGACAAGAGTGGCATACACGCCGTCTGCCGGAACAAATCCCTCCACGGGGTTGGACAGGTTGGCGGTGGGATAACCGAGCAAGCGCCCCCGCTGGTAACCGTGGACGACCCGAGATCGAACCGAATGGGGCCTGCCCAACAACTCCGCCGCTTCTACAGCTCGACCCTCCGAGAGAAGACCGCGAATTCGGGTCGATGAGATGCGCTCTCCCCCGGTATGGACGACGTCGTCGACGGTGTGGACGCTAAAGCCGTGACGCTCACCTTCTAATCGAAGCGTGTCGAGGGTGCCCTCTCCTTGGTGGCCGTATCGAAAGTCTTTCCCGACGAGCACGACACTTGCTCCCAGCCCGTCGACAAGGATCGTCTTCGCAAATTCATCGGGGCTTAAGTCAGCGAAGTCTTGGGTGAAAGGAACCACCGCGACGCGCTCAGCTCCTGCCACCATCAGAGCATCGACTTTTTGCTCATTACTCAACAGAGGCTCTGGACAATTGTCTGGATCAAGAAGCTGACGCGGGTGGCGATCAAATGTCACCACGGTCACTTCGGCACCGCCAGAGAGTCGGGCCAGTTCAGAAATTACCTCTTGGTGTCCCCGGTGGACGCCATCAAACTTGCCAATCGTGACCGCACGCTTGCGGTCAGCTCCGGGCAGGTCGGCCACACTAAACGTCGCGCTCACGATTCGTACCTCCGACGTAACCACCACAGTCCTATAAACGGCAAGACCAGAGGGATGAACAAATACCCCTGGCCAAAGCGCGACCACACCGTGTCGGCGGGAAATAGTGCTGGATCCACCACTGTCAACACTCCCACTCCGACAACTCCCAGCGCCTCAAATGCGAGAGCCCAGGTGGCAATAGTGCGTCCACTGGGGTGCGCAGCCGCAATGAGTGAAATCGTGGCCACCAAATAGACCGCAGCGGCAACCGCCGAGAGGCCATAGGCGAGCGGTGCCTGATCAAATTTCGTCGCAATTTGATAGGCCGAGCGACCTAGAGCAGCAAGCGTCAAAATGACGTACACGCTCACAAGAAGGGTGCGAACGCCCCTGCCCGAAGCCGCTTCGTCACTCATGCTTACTCTTTCTTCGTTTCCATCTCGCCGGAGAGGGCTTGGATGAAAGCTTCCTGTGGGACTTCAACGCGACCCACCATCTTCATCCGCTTCTTACCCTCTTTTTGCTTCTCCAACAGCTTTCGCTTTCTGGAGATGTCACCGCCATAACACTTTGCCAGCACATCTTTACGAATTGCCCGAATAGTCTCGCGCGCAATAACCCTGGCGCCAATAGCTGCCTGGATGGGCACCTCAAACTGTTGCCGCGGAATGAGCTCACGAAGCCTGCCCGTCATCAACACGCCATAGCTATATGCCTTGTCTTTGTGAACGATCGCGCTGAAGGCATCGACGCGGTCACCTTGCAACAGGATGTCCACCTTGACCAGGTCGGATTCTTGAACACCGGCTGGTTCGTAGTCGAGAGAGGCATATCCAGCCGTCTTTGATTTCAACTGGTCAAAGAAGTCGAAGACAATTTCGGCCAATGGAATCACGTAGCGAATCTCGACGCGATCAGACCCGAGGTATTCCATACCCTGCATGGTCCCGCGGCGAGATTGACACAGCTCCATAATCACGCCGACATAGTCTTTGGGCGCCAAGATCGCCGCGTTCACGACGGGCTCTTGCACGCTGCCCACGCGACCGGTAGGGAACTCGCTGGGGTTGGTCACCAATACGTCCTCACCCGAATCCAAGGTCACCTGATAGACCACCGAGGGGGCCGTGGCGATGAGGTCCACGCCAAACTCTCGCTCGATACGCTCTCGAATAATCTCCAAGTGCAAAAGCCCCAAGAAGCCACAGCGGAATCCAAAGCCGAGCGCAACAGAGGTTTCTGGCTCGTAGACCAGCGAAGCATCAGAGAGCTTCAGTTTGTCGAGTGCTTCACGAAGATCTGGATAGTCGCTGCCATCGATGGGGTAAAGACCAGAGAACACCATTGGTTTGGGCTCGATGTAGCCCGCAAGTGCCTTTGTGGCGCCATCGCGGGCAGTCGTAACGGTGTCACCCACCTTGGACTGGCGCACGTCTTTCACACCGGTGA